>CASBPY010000303.1 GCA_949127675.1 Synechococcales cyanobacterium PMM_0072 | reverse complement strand
GGGAGACGGGGGGACGGGGAGCTAAAAATTTAATTATTAATTCCGATCTATTCTAAGGGCTTTAGGGTAACTGTTGGAAATTTTTTCAATCTTGGTGCTGCTATTAGTTTCTCCCTCCGCTTATTTTTTAATTTGGCGTAAGTTGTAGCAATCGGTGGCAAATGGGGAACTATAGCAGAGGATCGAAATTCTCCTCCAGCCGAAACCCTACCCTCAAGCCATGACAACCACTATTAACCAAGAATTCGACAGATTGGCTCAATCTGTCAATCAAACTTTGACTACTCATCAGCAACAGATCCAGCTCGAACGGGAGCAAATTAAGTGCCTGACTCAATTATTGAGTTCTTGCGTGAACTTTAGTTTGGATGAACATTGTCTCAGTGCGATCAAACGGTTAACCGAATTACTTGAGCAACAGCAACAATCTTCAACTCAAGTTTTCAACATTCTGACAACGCTTACCCAGGCAAAAGATGCCCAGAACTTGACGATCGATCAGTGCGGTGAGATTGCTACTTGTCTTAAGTTAGAACTAGGTGAATTAGCACAACGATTGAAGATAGACAAATTCACTAAATTGTCAACTGCTACCCACAATCTTGCTACTTGGTCAAGTTTGATGATTGCATATCCAGATCCTGATGGCTATCAATGGCAATTTCCCAGTTCCAAACGTGGTTTCTATCATAATAGCCGTCTCCAAATTATTGGTACCAAAACTGTCAGTTTGGTAGCGAATTCATCACTCAATTAAAGATCTATATCAATCTAAACTCTTCCCTATCCCCTATCCCCTGTCCCCTATTCCCTGCTCTTGATTTAGTAAATTAGCAATTGTCCGCAATAATTGTTCTGGATTCACTTGCTTCCAGAGATAATCATCGACATATTGCTTACTAATTGGACTGACTGGATCTGCCTGATTAGCGATCGCTAGAATCTTAATCTCACTCATTGTGTTGGATTTCCGAATATTACCAATTAGTCGATCGACTATCGCGGTATCTAAGTTCAGATCAATAATCAGTAAATCTGGTTCAAACATGGATATCTGTCTGAATGAGGATTCGGCAGATAGTAACCAAGTTACTTGATATCTCGCAGCCGTGAGAATATCACAGATAAAATTTGCGACATCTTCATCTGGTTCGATCAACACAATTTGATTAGAAACTGGATTGAGTTCAGGATCTTGAAATGATAATTTACGATTCATTTCGACCCAATCATTGCGCTCGGTTATTTCCAGTGGTTGAGTAGCAATCCTGATCGTAAAAGTCGAACCAGAATCGATTGTCGATTCAACTTCGATCGATCCGCCATGCAACTCGACTAATTGTTGGGTAATCGCCAATCCCAATCCCATCCCCTCATAGTCTCGTGCGAAGTTGCGGTTGAGTTGATTAAATTTCTTGAATAGTCGGGGGATTTGGGCTTCTTCAATCCCAATTCCACTATCTTCGATTTCAAACACAGCATCAGAATCTTCCAGCCACGATCGGACAATCACGGTACCGTACTCCGGCGTAAATTTGATTGCGTTATTTAAAACATTTAATAATATTTGATAGATTCGTTTAGCATCACCACAAAACCGCAGATCTCGACCGCTGATTTGAGAAACATCATTACCATTATTAATAATTTGAACTTGGAGATCGATCTTGCCCTGCTCTGCTTTGAGCCTCACACTACCAACTACTCGCTTGATCAACTTAGAAAGTGAAAATTCACTAACTTTGAGAAAAGTCTTGCCAACTTCTAATTTATAAAAATCCAGAATATCATCAACTAATTCAGATAAATGTTCACCACTATTATGAATAGTTTGGAGATAATTATGCTGTCGATCGGTTAGAGTAGCTGGTGGCAATCTGAGCAATGTCGCCGACAATCCCAGGATACTTGTCAATGGCGTTCTCAGTTCATGACTCAGCAGTGCTAGAAATTCAGTTTTAGATTGATTTGCCGTCTGGGCGACAATCACGGCATCTCGCAATTCTTGTGTTCTTTCATTAACTCGTTGCTCTAGATCCTGAGTCGCGCACAAACTCGCTGTATACAGCTCAGATTGAGCGATCGCATAAGCTAAATGTTCAGAAATTTGTTGCAAAAATTCAGTTTCACTAGCTTGCCAATTTCGTGGATCCTGACACTGATGGGCAATTAATAAACCCCACAATTCTCTATTTACCACAATTGGGATCACCAATTTAGATTGGATCTGCGATCGAGCCATCAAATCCAACATACACTGATTTTTGGCATATTCTAGATCGACTCGATCGATCGATCGAGTCATACCACTGCGATACCTGTCCCACAACTGTCGATCGTCAAAACAGTCTTGATACTCATTAATATCTAAAACTGATTGAAAATCTACACCACTATTTTTGGTGTGTGGATTCCGCCTAATTGCTTCATAAGCAACTCTACCCCTGCTAGCATAACCATCGAAGCTTCGATCCTGGATCTTGCCATTTATTTTGGCAAATTCAAACTGATAAATAATTAATCTATCCGCATGTAGAAATGCCTGAACCTGCTCGACAGTCGCTTGCAAGATCAGTGGCAAATCCAATGTCTGATGGATTTGGGTACTGATATAGTTGAGTAGTTTAGCTTGCGTCAACTGTTGTTGCAAATCAATTTCTCGCTGGCTGAGTTGCTCGATCGCCATAGTCTTTAAATTACCTCTGGCGGCAGGAGACTCACCAGTCCGCACTTTGGCTAATTGCTTATTTATTGAATTAGACATTGGTGAAACTGAGGATACAAACGGGAATAGATCTACGGAAAATATTTTAGTTGTCAAATGACTCGTTGAGACTCAGAATAAGAGGAATAGTTACTCGATTAAAAGTGGATTTAGCCATTGTTCTAATGATGGTAACTAAAGGACAATATTTGAGTGTAGCAATTGCATCAATTTAGTATCACCTACTAATGATCAGTCTAATCTGACTGACATTGGTTTCAAAGAATACACATGTTTACATCATTATTGCTTGGGAACGATTTCTATCTCTACAGCTCAAAAGCCGATCTCCTAAAGCCTATTCCCTGATAGAATGAGTCAGCCATTGGAGGACAAGACCCTTGAGTACGCGAGTTATTATTTTACGCCACGGACAGAGTAGTTATAACAGCCAAGGACGCATCCAGGGACGCAGTGATTTGTCAGTGTTGACCGATCGAGGTCAAGCAGATGCTAGGCTGACGAGTGAAGCATTCCAAGGATTAGAATTTAGTGCCGCTTACTGTAGTCCACTCCAACGAGCACACCAAACAGCAACGACAGTCTTAACTGGGTTGGGACAACAGGATTGCTTACAGACAGATGATCGATTACTGGAAATAGATCTCCCCTTATGGGAAACTATGCTCAATCAGGACGTGCGGGAAAAATATGCCGAACAGTATCAAGCCTGGAAAGAATATCCCCACGAACTAAAAATGTTGCTCCCCCAAGCAGATGGGAGTCAGCAAGAATTTTTCCCAGTCTTATCCCTATACGCCCAAGCAACTACCTTCTGGCAAGGAATTATCCCCCAACACCAGGGACAAACAATCCTGATCGTTGCCCACAATGGCATCAACCGCGCTCTAATTAGCACAGCACTGGGAATACCCCCACGTCTCTATCACAGCATCCAGCAGTCAAATTGCGGTGTCACAGTCCTCAATTTTAGCGGCGATTGGGGCGAGAACGTCCAGTTAGAATCCCTCAATCAAACCAGCCATCTCGGTCAAAAATTACCCACATTTCGCCCCCCAAATCAAGGACCTCGCTTTTTGCTCGTCCGTCATGGCGAAACCGACTGGAACCGCGCTGGCAAATTCCAAGGTCAAATCGATGTCCCGCTCAACGATAATGGACGCAATCAAGCCAGTCTAGCCGCAGAATTTTTAAAAACCACCCAAATTGACTTTGCTTTTACTAGTCCGATGTCCCGCCCGAAGGAAACAGCGCAGATTATCCTCAGAGATCGATCGCAATTAACCTTAGATGAAGATGCAGATCTCCGCGAAATCGGACATGGACTGTGGGAAGGCAAATTTGAAGCCGAAATCAAAGCTGAATACCCAGGCGAATTAGAACGCTGGCAAACACACCCCGAATCTGTCCAAATGCCCGAAGGGGAAAATCTCCAAGATGTCTGGACTCGTGCAACCGCTGCTTGGCAAAAAATCATCGCCCAAGTCGGAAATCAACCGCAAACAGGGATCGTCGTCGCCCATGATGCAACAAATAAGGTATTGCTGTGCAATCTCCTCGGATTGAGTTTAGCCGATATCTGGAAGATCAAACAGGGTAACGGTGCGGTGACAGTAATTGACTATCCTGATGGAATTGAGGGACAGCCTGTAATTCAAGCTCTAAATCTGACTAGCCATCTTTCTGCTGGCGGTATTCTGGATAAAACCGCTGCTGGTGCGTTGTAGGCAATTACGACTGCAAATTCCCCAATGTTATAATCAGAGTGGATAATCTAACTCCCGTAAATGTTTGGAGGTTATATGACAATTGCCACGGCATCAATTATTGATACTCAGCCATTGCTACTCGATGTTAGCAATACAACCCTGACTGTGACTCCAACACAGTTTGATTTGCTCTGTATTGATAATCCAGATTTACGGCTTGAATTAACTCCCGATTTAAAATTGATTGTTATGGCTCCAACTGGTGGTGAGAGTGGCAAAAAGAACTCAAAACTAAATCTTCTGGTTGGTATTTGGAATGAACAAACCGAATTAGGTGAAGTGTTCGATTCATCAACAGGCTACGACTTTACAGCATTTGAGGGCGGGAAACCATCACCTGATGTTTCGTGGATTGAGAAGTCTCGATTAGAAGGGGTGAATATTGTCGGGTTTATTCCGGTGGTACCTGATTTTATAATTGAGTTGCGTTCTGCTACGGATAGCTTGAGTGTGACAAAGACGAAAATGGAGCTGTATCAACGGTTAGGAGTACGATTAGGTTTACTTATAGATCCCAAAAACAAGCAGGTGGCAATCTATAAACCAGGACATGAGCCAGAAGTTTTAGCAGATCCCCAGTCAATCGATTGCAATGAAGTCATGTCAGGATTTATCCTAGATATGAGCAAAGTTTGGTAGGGATCGATTACAAATCCACTTAACCGTCACCTCGATTAGGTTTGCAATCTACAAATCCGATCAATTCACGGACGTTACGCGAACGGTTAAAATAAAATCATCACAGAAGCCTAGCTAATTGTCAGTATCTGCTGCGGGTCATCCATTTCAAATTCAGTAATGAACCAATTATTTCAACAGGTTAGAGTATTAGACCCCATCCTGCCCGCAGAGAGACAAGCAGATATATTAGTTATCGACGGCGTAATTGAGGAAGTTTCAGCTACAACCCAACTTCCCGCAGATTTAACGATTACCTCTGGCGAACACCTGATTCTCGCGCCTGGATTAGTCGATTTGTATAGTCATAGTGGCACACCTGGGCATGAACAACGGGAATCGATCGAATCTCTCCTCCTAGCAGCCAAAGCAGGGGGGTTCATTCATGTCAATATTTTACCCGATACCTTACCTGCACTCGATCGATCTAGTAGTATCATCAGCCTCGATCGAGAGTATCACCAAATCGCCACCCAAATTTCCAATTGTCCCCAGCTTGGCTATTGGGGTGCGCTGACGGAAGGGGTTGCTGGCAAAACGATGACTGAACTCGCCGAACTCAGTACCACCAATATTAGTGGCTGGGCGGATGGATGTCCGATTTCTAATCCTGCCCTAATTCGTCGTTTACTGGAATATCTCAAACCATTTAATCGCCCGATCGGATTATACGCCCTCGATCGATCTTTGCGCGGTAACGGGTTGGCTCGATCGGGAGTAGCTGCACTCAAATATGGCTTACCAGTCGATCCTGTTAGCAGTGAAACTGCCGCTCTCGCCGCGATAATTGAAATCGTCGCCGATATTGGCACCCCCGTTCATCTGATGCGGATTTCTACCCGTCGTGGTGTCGAAATTATCGCCGCAGCCAAACAACGCGGCGTACCAATTACCGCCAGTGCTACCTGGCTGCACCTGATCGCTGATACAACCGACCTTGCCACCTATGACCCCAATTTCAAGCTCGACCCACCTCTAGGCACCTCAGACGACCGGACAGCTCTAATTGAGGGCGTGAAAATGGGAGTGTTGGATGCGATTGCGATCGATCATAGCCCTTATACTTATGAGGAAAAAACCGTAGCTTTTGGTGAAGCTCCGGCTGGTGCGATCGGGTTAGAATTAGCTCTACCGCTACTGTGGCAACATCTAGTCATGTCAGGTAAGTTGTCAGCTCTCGAACTATGGGCAGCATTGAGCATCAAGCCAGCTCGATGTCTCCACCAATCGCCACCCACCCAACAAATTCTTTTTGATACTCAAACAGCCTGGACAGTAACTCAAAATAGTCTAAAATCTCTCTCCCACAATACAGCATGGTTAGGTCGAGAAGTGATTGGTAAACTGACCTGAGATCGAGTCACAACCGAACTCCTGACTTACAATTCCTTTTATGGGCATTGATTTTGGTATAATGTCACAAGCAGCAATGGGCAAGGGTTAGACTAGTATTATGGTTTATGAACAAGATCTAAACTTCCTGGAGGATGATCTCGATCTGGATAGTCCTCTGGACGATCTGGATACTTTGGCTGTGTTGGATGCCAATCCAGAACCACTCAAGCCAGATCCAGCGGAAATGTTATTACTACTTTCCGACTCCATCACTGCTCAACGAATGCTGGCTGCACGAGCTTTTTGTGAAATTCAAGATGACCGCGCCATTCCTCATTTGATCCGACTACTCACCGATCCTTGTCCACTGGTGAGAGTTGCCGCTAGCTATGCACTAGGGCGCAATCCCAGCTCTGATGCTGTTGAACCATTAATTGCCCAACTCGATCGAGATTGGAACGGTTATGCTCGAAAGGGGATTGTTTGGGCTTTAGGTAACTGTAAGGATCGTCGCGCGCTCAAGCCACTATTACATTCGCTCAAGGTCGATATTTCGGCTGTCAGGCTCTGGGCTGCTAGTTCTCTGGGACAAGCCGCAGATCTCAGTTATGAGGCTGTTATCGCCACTGTACCCCCAATTATCCAAGCTTTAATTAATGACCCCTTAGCCGCTGTTCGGAGCAATTGTGCTTGGTCATTGGGGCGATTGTGTCGAGAATTACCGTCAAATGTGGTGTATGCAACTGCGGTAGATGCCCTAATTCAAGTATTAGAAGAAGATCCAGATCTTGGGGTCAGAGACGATGCCAAATCAGCATTACTTAAGCTCGGAGATCCGCGAGGTATTCAATCGATCGAAAATCTCGAATCAGATCTGAATTTATAAATACGTCAATAGCTATTAATTAAATTATCAATTACTTGTACTGAGCGTAGCCGAAGTATCAACTAACTCCCTGTGCTTCTTTGGCAACTTGTTCGACAGGATCAGTTGCTAAAATTGCTAAACTTTGAGCAGCTAAATCTCCACCTAAATTACGTAATGATCGAGCGAGTTGATATCTAATCTGCCAGTCAGGATTGGTGACAAATGGGATCAGGCTTTCAACACCATGAGGATTTCCTAATTCACCAATCGAGCCAATTGCCGCAGTTTGAACCAGACTAGTTTCATGTGTTAGAGCAGTTTGCAATAGTTTTAAGCCACGCGGATCTCCCAATTCACCTAATGCAGCAATAATACTAAATTGGACTAGCCATTCGGGAGTAGTCTCGTAGAGATTTTGGAGATCGTCGAAAGCGTCAGTCAGCTTGAGCGCACCGATAGAGTCTGCGGCTGCGGCTTGGACATCAGGCTCTGGATCATTGACCAATCGATCGCGTAAAATAATTAAACTCTCGGCTAGATCTTGGGATCCTAATGTTGCTAATTGGCTTACCGCTGCATAGCGAACGCGGGTGTTATTATCTGTTACCAATTGTTTGATATAACTAAAAGCGATCGCTGGTTCGAGTGCTCGAACTAAATTTAACGCTGTAATTCGATCGCCCTTATTCTCTGAATTAATTAATATATCAATAGATTCAGTCATAAAATTATTAATAGTGAATAAAATATAGCCAAAATGATAGGGTTGTTGTAAGACCTCAATAAACGCTGGCAGGGGAAAATATGGTGGTCACAAAGACAACAGGTGAATAT
>CASBPY010000302.1 GCA_949127675.1 Synechococcales cyanobacterium PMM_0072 | reverse complement strand
TCAGATCTCGATCGATATCACAAAAATACTCGATCGCTGAATGTCCGATGAAACGGTCGATCATTAAATTGTCAAACCCCTTGACAACTGCGATTAATCCTTAAGTTGACACCACTGCCACAAGGGGCACCCCTACAGGTTAATTGCTTAGGTGTGCCCCTGTCTTGTCGTTTTTTTTATTCGGGGGTTCCCCCCGAATAAAAATGCCGCTTGTGGGTACCCGTGGGTTGTGGCTTTAACTAAGCACCAACTGCTTCTTTGGCAGCATACATTACTTCTAAAGTAATTATATCCTGACCCCGATCACGTGCAAATTTTTCGGTATTCCGTTTAACTTTACCGCGCACAAATCCAGGTACCTTATTCAGTTCAGCTTGTGCTTCCTTATTCCAACCTAAATTAGAATCAGCAGAAATACCTTTAGTAATTACTTCCTTAGTATCGTGTCCGCCGAAGATTTCTAAGAGGTGATCTTCCATGCCCAAAGTGAAAGAATTGTAGATCAGATCTACAACTTGATTCGTCCCTTCATAACCCAAGAATGGCTTGTAACCAATCGGGAAATTCTGAACGTGAATTGGTGCTGAAATTACCCCCGTTGGAATATTCAACCGTTTACCAACATGGCGTTCCATTTGCGTCCCAAAAATTGCTGAAGGCTCACTACTGGCAATTCGATCGCCAATTAAGCCATGATCATCTGAGATAATTACTTCATCACAGAAACCTTCAACTTCCTTGCGGAACCACTCTTCATCTGGCTTGCAAAAAGTCCCCGCCCAGACAACGTGAATTCCCATCTCGCGGGTAAGAATTTTGGTAATCGCCGCCGCATGGGTAGCATCACCATATACTACTGCTTTCTTGCCAGTTAAATTCTGACAATCGATCGAACGTGAGAACCAAGCCGCCTGGGAAACATGGATCGTTTGCTCGTTGATAAAATCTTCATAATTTACATCGGCACCACCTGCATTTAAGATAGTTTGAATCTTGCGAATGCACCGAGCTGTCTCGACGACACCCATTGGAGTGATATCGACGTAGGGCGTACCCAATTCGCGTTCGAGGTACTCCACTGTCATCGGTCCTAATTCGCGGTAGGGAGCGAGGTTAAACCAGGCTTTGCCTAAGCCCTTGAGTTCTTCTACACGTGCCCCTTCGGGAATAATCGCGTTAACAGTAATCCCTAACTCACCCATCAACTTTTTGAGTTCCGTACAGTCGTGGTTATTGTGGAAGGCGAGGGTGGAAATCCCAATAATATTTACCGATGGTTTCTCGCTTTTCTGCGTGACTAAATCGCCCTTCTTTCTCGCCTTTTCGACATAAAACTGGACGATCTGTTGGAGTGTGCGATCGGCAGCCTGCATCTCATTGAAGCGATAATGATTGACATCTGCTAATAATACATCCGCTTTGGCTTCGAGGGCAGCCCGTTGGACAAAATTCGCGAGATCTTCTTGGAGAATACTTGATGTACAAGTGGGTGTGAGTACGATCAAATCTGGATGCTCTTCCGCATCCTTACGGGTAATATTATCCACAACCTTCTCTTGAGAGCCACGAGAAAGGACATGTCGATCGACTACGCTGGTAGTTACTGGTGTAAAGTCCCGTTCCCGCGATAACATCGATCGCATCACGTTAAAGTAATCATCGCCGATCGGGGCGTGCATGATCGCATGAACATTTTTAAAAGAAGTCGCGACGCGCAAAGTCCCAATGTGAGCGGGAGCAGCGTACATCCAATAAGCTAGTTTCATATATCTGTGCCTTAATCTTTGTCTGTCGATCGATTCTGCTTAGATTGTCGCAAACAAATTTAGCTTTAAGACGCGACCTCTGTGAAAATTTAACTTAATATCTGGTAACAATACCAACAAGATTGTGAGTTAATCTGAGCAAAGGTATAAATTTAAGTATTTGCCATAATTTTAGTGACATTTGATAAACGGCTGATATGAAAGAGGATCGGGCTACGATTTTAAATCGATTGGCAGAGCTAGCTCAATTATTTCTCAAATTGGGGCTAGTTAGCTTCGGAGGACCAAATGCTCACATCGCGATGATCGAAGATGAGGTGGTGAGCAAACGGGAATGGTTGACTAGAGCGCAATTTCTAGATTTCTTGGGTGCGACTAACTTAATTCCTGGACCAAACTCTACCGAAATGGTTATCCACATTGGTTATGTTTATGCGGGATGGTTGGGACTAATCGTTGCTGGTGTGAGCTTTATTTTACCTGCGGTATTAATCACGGTGGGATTGGGATGGGGATATGTGAGTTTTGGTGCGACACCACAAGTGGCAGGTTTGCTGTATGGGATTAAGCCTGCGGTGCTGGGTGTAATTGCCGACGCGCTATGGCGATTGGGTAAAAAGGCTGTGAAAACCAGTAAGCTATTGACGATCGCAATTTTTGTGGCTGGATTAGTCTGGTTTGCCCATGTATCCGAAATTATGGCGTTGTTAATCGGTGGAGTCGCTGGGATGATTTGGCTTCAGTTTCCTAGTCAAGGTAATCAGTCAGACCAATCAACTCATTTACTCATTGCTGGTATGACAACGGGAATCGCTCTCAAAGCTTCAGCTACTACCATTGGACTGGCTAGCACCATCCCAGTTTCCCTGTGGCAATTGGGTTACTCTTTTCTCAAAATCGGTGGTACTTTATTTGGCGGTGGCTATGTGTTGCTGCCACTGGTTCAGAGTGAATTTGTCGATGGCTATGGTTGGTTGACTCAACAGCAGTTATTAGATGCTATCTCGATCGGTCAATTTACACCAGGGCCAATTCTTTCGACAGCAACTTTTATCGGCTATGTTATTGCTGGGCTACCTGGTGCGATTGTAGCCACAATTGCTATTTTCTTACCTTCATTTCTATTAGTCGCTGCTACAAACCCACTAATTCCATATCTGCGTAAATCAAGGTGGCTCGGCGCATTTTTGGATGCAGTTAATGTGAGTGCATTAGCTTTGATGGTAGTTGTTACGATCCAGTTAGCACTTACCACCATTGGTATACCGCCACGGTTAGATTGGATGGCTGGATCGATCGCGATCGGTAGTGCTATTTTAGGGATCAGATTTCAAGTCAATTCAGCCTGGTTAATTTTCGGCGGAGCAATCATCGGTCAAATTGGATTATTGCTCAGATATTAGATTATATCTTGACAGGGGATAGACTATGGTTAGTAAGGATTCAGGTGCTAGAAGCTATACTCAGAGAGACTTTCATTTCACCAAATTCTTGAAAATGATTTCTCGTTTGCAACAACTGATGCGATCACCTAGTTTGAGGCTCTGTTCACCTAGCTGGATGTGTTGGGTTTCATCCTAGTTAGTGAGCGGAGCCGAACTGCAACCCAACCTACAGATCTATCCACTAGACCTGTCCAAAAACTTGTGTACTAGACTAAGTATAGGTTTCGATCGATAGGCACTTCATAGTATATCTTGTGTATTTCATCGATATTTATAGAGATACAGCTAATTGC
>CASBPY010000301.1 GCA_949127675.1 Synechococcales cyanobacterium PMM_0072 | reverse complement strand
CGCACTGGCATTGCGATCGTCACGCGATTCACTATTTAAAATCGGTTTGTTTTCTAATCCACAGCTTTTAGCTGCTGTCGGATTAACCATTGGCTTACAAACTAGCGGTTATTTATCTGCCATTCTGCCAATCGATTTTTCAAACTAAGCCATTATCCTGGCGAGAGTTGGCACTGAGTATCGCGATCGGTACTGTAACGTTTTGGCTAGTGGAATTAAAGAAATTGATTTCGCACAGCCGAGGCTACACCAACGTGCGGAATAACTTCTAAATCATCGAGTTAGTTTAGAGTTGTTGGAGGAGTTCTGGCGATCTCCATAGTAAATAAGCAATCCCAAATACAGCTACAGTAATCGTGGTTGTTATGCAATAACTGACACACATCAGTAAAATTCTCCGAGATGTTTCGCTATATTTAGGTGCTAGCTGAAGAAATTGGTAATCTGCACTAATTAGCATGATAAACCGATCGATTCTCATGACCGATCGCCAGATACTAATGCTAAAGGCAAGACTTAACACCAACGTACAGCGGCAGGATGCCTACTGTTCCACTCTAGGCTCCAAAGTTGAGGAACTTGTGAGCAAATTATCGAAAACATTAAAATATTATGACGTTTAGGTAGATTCGATCGAACTTATACAATTCAAACATCTAAACAGACACGATTTCAAACATCCCTGTGTCACGCTCTAAGTAAGTTCTCTTAAATTTAGGCGTAAAATCATGAGCGACCGAATTGACACTTTCACCAATAACCTGCGTACTCAGCTACATAATATCGACGAGCGGCTATCGTCGGTCAAGACAACCATTGAATCTACGGCTAACGAAGATCGTGCAATCCTCGAATCTAAACTAGACGACGTTAAAGCAAATCTGAAGGCGAAGAAAAATGAATTCAATGCCTACCGCGAGAAAATTAAAGAGCTAGAGCAAGAAAAGGAAACTGAAGTCAAGTCTACGGTTGAAGAATGGAAAACAAAACGGGAAACTAAAAAACTCAACCGCCGCGCAGATCGGGCTGAAGACTATGCTGCTACCGGAGTTTTCGTGGCGATGGCAGCAATGGATGAGGCAGAAGCGGCAATTTTAGAAGCGATCTCTGCTCGGTTAGATGCAGATAATGCCCTCAAAGTCGAGCAACCTATCCATTAAGTCTCCCTAATAATCCCATGCTTAATCATCAACCTCAAGCAATATCTACCCTCACAGCTCACAGTGACACTCGCGTTGCAGTATTGCTTGCAGGTTATGGTGAAGTGCAATCTTACCGCGATTTGAGTATTTACAACCGCGCCGCTAGTAAATATATTGCGGCTCAGTTTCTGCCAATTCCCGAATGGTTATATCCTCTAGCTGGTAAAGTTCTTGCCCTCCTAGATGTATATAATTTTGGAATCAAACACCATCAATTTGTTTCACCTGAAAATGAGATTTTTGAGCAGCAGCGACTCGGCATCGAAAAACAGTTACACAATCGATGGGGAAATAGAGCAGAAGTATTTAAAGGCTTTTATTTTTGTAAGCCTTTCGTACAAGAGGCTGTCGCAGATATTATTCAGCAAGGTTTTGAGAATTTACTCATTTATCCTTTGCTCGTCGTTGATTCTGCCTTTACAGGGGCAATTGCGATCGAACAAGTCAATGAAGTAATCGCCGCAACTGCACTGCAGGATTCTCCTCAAAATTCGCCATTTAAATCGATCCGATATATTCGATCGTTTGCCACCGAACCCGACTATATCGATCTGCTGGTACGTCAACTTGAATCAACCTTGGCTCAACCCGATTTCAGTTGCTTTTTTGCATCGCGAATTGGCATCATTCTCACCGTTCATGGTGGCCCAGAACAGGCTCAAGGACTGCTCACAGGTACGATCGAGGGTCAAGCATTGTATGATGGTGTGCGAGCGCAATTACAAGCAAGATACCCATTAATCTCGATCGGTTGGGTCAATCATGATATGCCATTCATCCAGTGGTCGCAACCAGATCTCAAACAAGCTGCAACGAGTTTGATTAAAGCAGGTGCTCAAACTATTTTATTTAAACCACTCGGTTGGGTAACAGAAAATTATGAAACGATTCTCGATGTGGAGGATGCAATTCAATCTTTACGGCATCAGTATCCAGGCATAAATTATGTAAGGAAAGAGTGCGTCAATGACGATCCGGCTTTTTTGTCGATCGCCGCAGGATGGGCAAATCCATACATTGAATCGATGCTCGTCGCACAACCAGTTTTAGTTAAATAATTGGAATGTTAATATTTACTGAAAATTAGTCCTTTTTGATTGCGATTTATATCGTAATCAATCAATTCATACAGCAATTCAAACAGTGGTTGCTCACAGTAGTAAGTAAGTGCAACTGTGAATTAAATATCGATAATCACGATCGGGTTTGTACACAATATCTATCATCACTAATAAATAAAGGTCAAAAATTATGACTACGACCCAAACCATCAAGAAAACTGATGCCCAAATCAAAACAGATGTATTGTCAGAACTCAAATACGATCCTTATGTACAAGTTACAAATATCGGTGTCTTGGTCAAAGATGGTACCGTGACACTCAATGGCTATGCCGCCAGCCATAGCGAGCGCATGGAAGCCGTGCGCGCCGCTAAGCGGGTTGCTGGGGTGATAGCGATCGCGGACGAGATCGAAGTCCAGTTCATGGGTACCGAGCATCATCATGACACTGATATTGCCGCTGCTGCCGCACAGCACATCGGGTGGAGCTATTTAGTTCCACGAGACAGCGTTCAGGTCACAGTCCATGAAGGCTGGATTACCCTCAATGGCGAAGTGGAGTGGCAATATCAAAAACATGCCGCCTGCAACGTTGTGGAACACTTGTCGGGTGTCAACGGGGTAACTAATTCGATCTCGATTAAGCCCAAAGCAACGGCAACGGGGATTGAATCAGCGATCGAATCGGCGTTCAAACGCAATGCTCTATTGGATACCCACAAGATCCGGGTGGAAATCGACGGAAATAAGGTAACACTTCGTGGCAACGTGCGAAATTTTGCCGAATTATATGAAGCTGCACGAGTTGCCTGGGCTGCGCCAGGGGTATCTGATGTGGACAACCAACTCACTGTGAAGTGGGTTTATGACGAGTCACGCTAGATTCAGCACCCAATCCGGTTCGGTTAGAAACCATATTGGATGGCCTTTGTCAAATACCGATCGCTAGTAGTAAACAAAGTATAAAAACTATGACGATGCTCCACACCATCAAAAAAACTGATGCCCAACGCAAGGCTGATGTGCTGTCCGAACTTGAAAACGTGTTATTAGATGCTAGCCAGATCCATGTGGAGACTGATGGAAACAAGGTAACACTCCGTGGCAACGTGCTGAACTTTACCGAACTAGCTCAAGCGCAACGAGTTGCTTGGGCTGCGCCAGATGTATTTATGGTAGAAGATTGGCTTGAAGTGAAGGGTTTTTTGACTTAGTAATGCAAGATGTAGTTTATCCAAAGGAAGATCTATTATGAGAACGATCGAGCCGGAAATTGACGATCGAGTTGTGAATTCTAAATGGATCGTGCCGCTGGCGATTCTGACGATTGGATTAGGGATTGTCGCGATCATCTATCCTTTCTCTGTCAGCGTTGCTTCAACTTTAGTGTTTGGCTGGGTGTTCATTATTGCAGGCATTGCTCAACTTGTTTATGCCTTTCAATCTAGAGGCGCAGGTCAAGTCATCTGGAAGCTGATTCTCGGTCTGTTGTATCTCTTCGCTGGCTTTTTCGTGCTGGCAAACCCACTCGCAAGTTTGCTATCCTTCACGCTCATGCTGGGGATTACCATTTTTGTCCAAGGCATCATTCAAGTGTCGATGGCATTTCAACTCAACCGAATTGCTCCGAACTGGGGTTGGATGCTAGTCAGCGGCATCATCGGGATTATTTTTGGCGTGATTATTTGGTCAAACTTGCCATCTACCTCTGTTTGGCTGATTGGCACCTTAATTGGGGTAAATCTTGTGTCCGATGGTGTTTGGATCCTCACATTACATTCAGGACAGCGACGCGCTTTACAGTAGCGTTTCAGCGTAATCGATCCGCAGGATTACCGTTATCTAAACAAACATCGCGATGACGTGTATTCTGTATCCGGCTCTTTTTTGATAACAAGTAAATAAAGGACAAAAACTATGACGATGCTCAATACCATCCAGAAAACTGATGCTCAGCTCAAGGCTGATGTGCTATCCGAACTTGAATATGAGCCATCGGTAAAAGTCACAGATATCGGTGTCTTGGTGAAAGATGGCACAGTGGCACTCAATGGCTATGCCACCAGCTATGGCGAAAAAATTGCCGCTGTGCGCGCAGTTAGACGGATTGCTGGAGTCAAGGGAATTGCCGACGATATTCAAGTACAGTTGATGGGTTTCGAGCATCATACAGATGAAGATATTGCTGCTGCTGCTGCACAACACATCGAGTGGAACAAGATACTACCAAAAGACCGGATTGTCGTCACCGTGAGCCAAGGCTGGATTACCCTAACTGGTGCTGTAGAGTGGCAGTATCAAAGAGATGTAGCGGCAAATATCGTAGCGTACTTATCGGGTGTCAAAGGAGTATTTAATCTGATCGAGATCGAGTCCCAACTAACGCCAATGGAAATTGAAACGGCGATTACCGCTGCATTCGCTCGTAATGCCCTATTAGCTGTCCGCAAGATCCAGGTAGAGACGATCGACCATAAGGTAAAACTTCGTGGCAATGTGAAAAATTTTACCGAAATAGAGGAAGCCGAACGAGTTGCCTGGGCTGCTCCAGGGGTAGCTGAGGTGGATAACCAACTCACGACGAAGTGGGATTTTGAGGAGTCAGATACACAACGTATCCGTGCTGAGGATGCTCGCTCCAAGTTGAACCAAGAAAGTGGGTAAAGAGGATATTCACATCGAGCGGTAATTATTGTCTTCGTCAACAGGACAAATAAATCATGCACGGGTTTATTTTTGCTTTAATCCTTTCAGCATTACCAGTTATTAGTAACTTTATCGGTGCGATGCTTGCCGAAGCATTACCGTTATCGAAACAAACATTAGGACTGGCACTGCACGCGGCTAGTGGCGTATTACTAGCGATCGCATCCACCGAATTACTCCCCCAAGTTGTCTCAGCCAAACCAATTTGGGCAACTGTTATCTCAATGTTTCTCGGTGGAGCTTTTTATGTATGGATAAATCAACTGCTCAATTTGAGCAAAAATCGCCTGTGGGGAATCGATGGTAATACTGTTGCTGGGGCGATCTTTTTGAGTATTGCGATCGATTTATTTGGTGATGGCTTGATGATTGGTACGAGCCTGACAATTTCCCCACATCTAGCAGTAACTCTAGCATCGGCGAGAGTCGTCGCCCACATTCCCGAAGGATTTGTGACTAATGCCGAGTTTAAAAGTCAAGCGATGCCCAGCAGTCAGAGATTTTTGTTACTCGCTGCTTTTATTATCCCAGTTTGGCTGGGGGCAGCTCTGGGCTATTGGGGATTGCGCGGACAATCCGCGCTGCCCAAACTAGTCGTGTTGGCATTTACCACAGGTACTTTGCTCACCGCACTAGTTGAAGAAATTATTCCTGAAGCACATCAAACTCAGGATACTAACTGGTCTACTTTGACATTTATTGGCAGTTTTGCACTTTCAATCTTATTTGCTAATTATCTTGGGTAACAGCTAAAATTCAAAGCCATGCGGGGTAGTTTTAATGACGATTGTGAGTGTAAATGAGCCAAACAATTCGCTCGATAACATCAACGTTATCGATTTACAATCATCAGGTCG
>CASBPY010000300.1 GCA_949127675.1 Synechococcales cyanobacterium PMM_0072 | reverse complement strand
GTGTCTCCCCGTGCGAGGAAATTAGCCAAAGAATACGGCGTGACCGTCGAAACTCTACATGGAACTGGCCCTAATGGTCGGATTACAGCCGAAGATGTCAGTGCCGCCGCAGGTAAGGCACCTGTAGCCACAATTCAAAACACACCTGCAACGCCAGTAGTTGTAGCCGCAGTCGCTCCAGTCGCTCCAAGTATCCCCGTCAATGTTCCTTCAGCTCAAGTAGTTCCCTTCAATACGCTCCAATCTGCGGTTAATCGCAACATGATTGCCAGCTTATCAATCCCAACATTCCGAGTGGGTTATACGATCGAAACAGACAACCTAGACAAGCTCTACAAGCAAGTCAAATCAAAGGGTGTGACAATGACAGCCCTGTTAGCCAAAGCAGTCGCCATCACCCTCGCTAAACACCCTACAGTCAACGCCAGCTATAACGATGCCGGAATCAGTCACCCAGGCACAATCAACATCGCCGTTGCCGTTGCCATGCCCGATGGTGGATTAATTACCCCCGTCCTCCAGGGTGCTGACAAACTCGATCTTTATTCCCTCTCACGGATGTGGAAAGATCTAGTCGATCGAGCGCGGATCAAGCAGTTACAGCCGCAGGAGTATAGCTCTGGCACCTTTACCATCTCCAACCTCGGTATGCTCGGTGTCGATCGATTTGATGCCATCCTCCCCCCAGGTACAGGTGCAATTCTGGCAGTTGGTGCTTCCCATCCCCAAGTAGTCGCCAGCGAAGAAGGGACGTTTGCGATTCGTCGGCAAATGCAGGTAAATATGACCGCAGATCACCGGATTATCTACGGCGCAGATGCAGCTAATTTCCTCAAGGATTTGGCTCTGTTGATTCAAACTAATGCTCAATCTTTGACGCTCTAAATTCACACCTTGCCGCGATACAGGGGTATTAGTAATCCTCGTAGATCCAGGGTACCCATTAAGGGCACCCCTACAGACAACTTGTAGGGGTGCCCTTAATGGGTACCCTAGATCTTTGCCTAGCAACAATATTTCTAAACTGATGAAAGATGTGGGTAAATTAAATCGCCATCTTGATTTCAGTCAATATCTTCGGCACTATCGATCGCAGCACTGACGATCGATAGTGCGACAATTGGGGCGGTAATCGTGCGGAGAATTCGCGATCCGAGAGATACTAATTGGAAATTGTGCTCGATTGCTAAATCTATTTCGCTATCTGTCCAACCACCTTCAGGACCGATCGCGATGATAATGGGTAGATCTGTAAGTTCAGTAGATTGGAGGACTGTGAGTAAATGAGGATGTTTGCCTCTGGCTTCGCACAGATATTTATCAGATGGATCTACCAATTCCTCAAAAATAGTCTTTAATGCCCGTGGTTCCTCAATTGTCGGCACAACTAGCCGCTCTGATTGTTCCGCAGCTTCCTGGGCAATTTTGCGCCATCTCTGGAGCTTTTGGGGGCTGGGATTGAGTAGGGTTCGATCGCTAATCGCAGGGATGATTGTAGTTACACCCAGCTCGGTACAGGCACGCACGAGATCGTCGAAGTTGTTGCCTTTGGGTAGAGCGCAGATCAGAATTATCGGTTGAGTCAATTCCTGACTGACTGTAATAGCAATCCGAAGAATTTGGGCACCTGCTGTTGTAATTGCAGCGAGGTAGCAAGATCCCCTACCGTCAATAGCTTCAAACTCATCGCCAGTCCGCAGCCGAATCACATGAGTGAGATAGTGATGCTGCTCGGTAGTGAGGACGATCTGATTGTCGTGGACTTGACTGGGGGTAATAGTGAGACGTTGCAAGGCTTTTAAAAATCGCGACTTTTAATTAGGTAGTATACATCGAGACTGAGTGATATTTGGGTGGAATTGTGGGGAACACTAAGGGAGTATGATTCAAATTTTATATTCATTGCGTTCTGGTAAATAAATGCTTGCATCCACCATGAATCTGGACAAATGCTACCAGTTATTAGGGATTTACCGAGGGGCATCTCTCGATGAACTAAAAGCTGCTTACCGTTCATTAGCCCGCAAATTTCATCCCGATCTCAATCCAGGCGATCTCGATGCCTCTCACCGTTTCATCGCAATCAATGAAGCTTATCAAGTATTGTTAGGCAAAATTCAGGCACATTCAGTTCGCACTGCACCAAGGAATCCGACAGTTGCTGCCACAAATACTCGCACCACTCGTCGCGACGCACCACCAGCAGCAAAAACTCATCCGGCGACTAAAAATGAGGATGAATTGAAATGGCAGTTATACTATGAATTGCAGTCATTATTAAAGCAACAACAGTTTCTCAAAGCGATCGTTTTAATTGAAGGTTTGGCTCATCACAATCCAGTTGATGCCCAGATTTGTCAATGGCAAGGGATTATTTATTCCCAATATGGACACCAATTAGTTCAGCACCGAGAGTTTGATAAAGCACGTATTTATCTCAAGAAGGCTCTCAAGGTAGATCCTCACAATCGACAATTATGGCAGGAAGTCGATCGAGCATTCAATCGAATTACGCAATTAAGTTAGATTTATTTCAACTTCTCAATAATTGCTTTGACTGTCCCAGCGGCTAACCCCTTGATTTTCAAAGCAATGATCGTTTCCCATGTATCAAATTTTTGATCTGGCTGACGATCTCGACTGGCAATAATATCCGGTACTAATTTAATCGCCGCTTTAGATACTGCCGATCTTTCCATCGCTAGTACCAATTCGTTTTGGCTGAGCATATTAATTAGATTGAGGGTATCTGTTGCCTTGATTGGATCGATCGATGCTGGTGATGCAGATACTTTCTTCGTGGTGGTAGCTTTAGGTGCTTTGTCTGGCTTAGACTTCTCTTTTTTCGGTGGCTTTGGCGGTTTAGGATCAACTATTTCAACAGGTTCAACTACCGCAGTAGGAACAATTACTAGAACATCTTTGGGCTTAGGTAAATCTGGTTGCTCGATCGAATCTACTCGAACAGTTGAGGAATTAACCCGATCAATCATCAGTGTCTCTAGCATCTGCTTCTGCTCTGCAATTTGCTCTACCAGTGGTTGAATTTGCTGAGAGATTGCAGCTAATATCGTTGGTAATAATTGCTCGATCTCAGCAGAAATAGGAGCTGGTGCGACGACAGGAGTAAGATCTTTTTTTAATAGCTTTAATTGTTCGATCGCTGATGATTGAATATTCTCACTAATCACAAAAGCATTAACCATTTCTGCTTTGGTGCTATTTTGCTGCTTTGCTATTAAGGCTGCATAATATTCTCGATGCCCTTCGATTACGGTATATTTTTCTGCACCACTCTTCTTGATAATTAATGGACGAATCAATCCATCAGTTGCCAAAATTAGATTTGCTAGCTGTTCTAAATCTGACTCGACAAAATTCGATCTAGGTAAATCAGAACTAATATCTTTTATATCGACAAAATAACACTTAATCATTATTTCAGTCCAATTTTAGTGAGAACTTCCTCTGCCAAGATTTCAAATTCCATTGCCGATGTTTGAGCAGTACTATTTACCTCGTCAGCATATTTGAAGATGGACTTAGGATCTGGATATTCTACCTCGCCCACGACGATAGTTTTGTTAAATGATTCGGACAAAGCAGTTCGATCGTAAATCACTGATTCCATCAGCGGCATTTCATATCGCTTGCCAATCACATCTCGCTGTTTGGGGAACGTATACTGGATAAATCGCGCATTCGTAGATATTTTTGATGCCAATACTCCTAGTAGCTCAATTGGTTCTCTACCGAATGTTGTGCGGTTTTCATTGATATCCTTGATGAAATTCTTGACAGTGGGTAAACCTTGATTGGCAAAAGGTTTGAGATCGGATGGAATAATCAAATAATCAGCGGTGATTAAAGCGACTTCGGCATAAATATCGCGAGAAGGTGGCGTGTCAATAATTACCACATCATAACTATTATTAACATGCTTGAGTTTATTTAGTAATCTTGTCCGACTTGCCATCGCTGTCGTCAGATCGCTCTGCTTATCAATCAGATTAATATGTGCTGGAATTACATCTATTTCTGGGTTGTTAAAATATTGAGATGTCCGCACGATCTCATGCACAAAATTTTTCTCAGCAGTACTAATCAGATCGCAGATATTTCGATCGCGTAAATCATCTTCTTCTTCAAATTGAAATTTGACTAACCCTGTCGCAAAAGTACTATTTGCCTGAGCATCAATATCAATTAATAGCACTCGATAGCCTTTTTTACTTAGAGCAGCCGCTAGATTAGTCGAGACTGTCGTTTTACCGACACCGCCTTTATTGTGGTAAATAGCAATAGTTTTCATTGATGACATCCTGTGAGATTTCGCAACAATAGGTTTAGCTGTGACTTGTGGTAATAATTGTGGAGATTGTAGCCTTTCTTTGATAAAATCGCGACCAATTATCTTGATTATATCTGGTAATCGATCTTCAATATCTTTTCCTGTACATCTAAATATTAATTGAATCGTATCTGCAAATTGATAATAAATCCTCAATTCTTTGCCATTTGTCAACAATCCGTAAGCAAGATTTAAGCTAGTTAAATAGTTGCGAAGCTGAGAAACATGCTTATCTAAATTCCGACGTGGACTCTTGGCTTCAATCACTAAACCCACCGAAGATCGAGGGTTTGCTGTGAATGGCAACTTTTGAGTAAAAGCCAGGAAATCTAATCTAATCTTGCCAAACTTTACTTCCTGATGCCATGTATCAGGAGAGTAACCTAGTTTTGGTAGTAAGTAATGAACGATCAGTTTGCTTTCAACTTCACTTTCATTTCGACATAATTCAGGGTTGAAAGTCAATGGATGTGGGGAGACGGGGGGACGAGGGGACTTGGCTTGTTGGGTTGTCTCCTGACGGAGAGGCTATTGCTCTTGGCGTTAGCCTGCCGTAGGCACGGGCAAACGCTCCGCTACCGCCAACATTCTTCAACCCAACCTACAGATCTGGGAGTTTCAAACACTATTCACTGTCCACTATTCACTATCCACTAATTAACGAGTAATACCCCGAACGACATATCCTAGTACTAAACCAATGGTGAAAGTACCTGCTTTACCTGACTGGAGAAAATCCGTCCAACCTGCTTGAATATTACCGAGAATATCAACATTTTGAAACTGTTGGGCGAGGACTAATCCGTGGGTGGTAATATCTAGACTAGTGCCAATTTCTATCATTGCCGAAGTCAATAGATCGATCGAATGGATATCGATATTTATGACTAGAAGGGTTGACAGCATAAATTCACCTAAGACTGGGGGTTGTACTTATTATGCCCAGGAATGCCAATCGATCTACTAGTATCACGGTTTGGGTACAATCACGATGTTACGAGCCAGATCGCCAAAGTAGGCGGGCGGACGGTTGTGTTTAGTGACAACCAGCGGGGTTGGTGTTACTTGTCCCCACTCGTTAACGAGAGATTGGAGCAGGGTATCTTGCTGTTGGCGGAGTTTAGCGATTTGGCTACCTTTGTTGAGAATGACGAACCATACCAATCCTCGATCGCGTGTGGGCAATACACCACCGATCGCGCTAACCTCATTTAGAGTACCTGTTTTCATGGTGGTACCTACTGGCAAACGTCGATCCTTAAGGGTACCGACATATTCAGCTCCAGCTACGGGAAAAATATCTGCGAGGTTGAGGTTCGCAGATTGGAGGTTTTGCTGGAGAGTGCGGAAGATCTGAGAGATCGCGCGGGGGGATAAGCGATTTTCGACTCCCAAGCCAGAGCCGTTAATTAATTGAATTTCAGCGGGTGGAAAGTTGGCAGTAGTCGAGGCAATTTTCATCACTTGCTCGGCTCCGCCGATGCTATCAGCAAGGATTTGAGCGATTTCGTTATTACTATAGATATTCATCTGCCGCACGATATCAACCAGGGGTAGTGATTGATGGCGAATTAATGGTGTCATCCCAGTTGGAGCTGCGCTGGTGACGATGACTTTGCCCAATATGGCGACTTGGGGTAGAGTGGTTGTTGCCTCGGTTGGTGCTGTGGGCAATTTGACGAAATTTACGTCTTTGAGTTCGGTATTGAGTAATGCAGGTGGCAGGTTAATTCCGGTTAAAGCTTGCTTGAGAAATCCGCCCGCTTTTTGAGGATCTGCTTGATAGTTCATGTGGAACTTGTCTACTACCAATAGGTTGCCACTCACTCGATTGATACCTAGTTGATTTAGACTCTGAGCTAAGGCGATCGCATCTTCCCACACAAATAGGGGATCTCCACCACCTTGGATTACCAAATCACCCTCTAATGTCCCCTGATTAATCTTGCCATTGGCACTAACGATCGTGTCAAATTTTTTATCCAAGCCCCAGGTTGTAATCGCCGCCAGAGAAGTAGCTGTTTTGGTCAGGGATGCCGCTGAAACTGGAATTGTACCATTTCGATCGATCAACATCATACTATCGTTACGGAGCCAAAGTGCTTGGCGTTCAGGATCTAGTCCTTGAGCCTTGAGTGTTTGGAGATATTGGGTGATGGTTTGCTCAATCTTTGGTTTTACTGGAGTCGGCGGATTAACCCACGATAATCCTTGCCACGTCACAGCTTGAGCTGGCGACATGCCTCGCGTATTTACACCACTGAGATTTAGCCACATGCCCACTAATCCCGAAGAAACTAATTCCAGCATATTCAAATAATTATTAGGGTAGTGTCTCCAGCAGAGAATAGTGAGTGAAAGATCACAATCTCAAATCTGTAATAATTAGGTCAAGATTGATTCAATCTGGATCCCATCGGCTATGATATTACATTATATTAGCCCCGCCCCTTTTGAAAATTTTTTTAATAGATGAATTCAGTTGCTACTGGTGGAAGGTCGAACACTAATAGAATATCGATCGTTGACGACGCGCCAGAAATTTTATCAATTACGGAAGCGATTCTCTCGTCGGCTGGATATCAAACTATTTCTCATACTGATGGCCTAGTTGCGCTGCAAATCATGGAATTGATGCCACCAGATTTGATTATTCTGGATATCAACATGCCCCGCATTGATGGCTACGAAATGACTAGAAGAATTAGAAGTAATTCCGCTTGGGACAATACTCCAATTCTCCTCTATACTGCACTCGATCCAGCTCAAGCAGTTTTGGGTTTAGAATGTGGTGCCAATGATTTGCTCAGTAAACCTTTCTCGATCGATGAATTACTCGGCAAGGTCAGTCTACTACTTCATTCCCGCGATCGTCAACAACTGCGGACGGGTTAGGGATTAGACTTTAGGCTTTAGGCTTTAGGCTTCTGTTCACGCTCCCATTCTCCCAACCCACTCTGAAATCTACATTTTTGCTGGATTGCTGTTGCCAATAACTGTTGATATGGTTGGGACTTAATAGTATATGACCCAAACCGTTCAAGATGGGGATTGGTCATTTGCGCGTCAAACAGCGTAAAGTTTTGCTGGCGCAGGTGATTGACGAGTTGAACCATTGCCACTTTGGAGCCTTCGGGGATGTGAAAGAACATCGATTCCCCAATAAATGCACCGCCAATCGCAAGTCCCAATACTCCACCAGCTAATTCAGTTCCACGCCAGGTTTCAAAGCTATATGCCCAACCTGCTTGACATAGTTCCCAATATATTTCCTGAAGTTCGGCAGAAATCCAAGTGGTAGCTCGATCGGCACAACCAGCCACAACCGCCCGAAAATCACCATTAATCCTGACTGAAAAGCGATTTTGATTAATTACCCGACGCAGGGATGTGGGGTAGCGAAATCGATCGTCAAGGGGAATCAGGGCATGTTCGCGACTAGAATACCACTGAAGATCTTCATCCTCCTCAGACATCAGAAAATTACCCTGTGAGTAGCCGTCAATAATTCCGGCTAGATGGTATTTTGTCATTATTCACTTCTTAGAAATTTGACGTTTAAGACTGGCAACCAGTTTAGGCTTGAGAACTTCCAGCTCTTCCTTGAGACATCGCTTACTCTCCTTAATTTGACCTGGTACTATCGGCGTAGTTCGGCTCTCATCTAACCATTCTTTCAGCAGTTGAACTTTTTTGGTAGGAATTTTCCCGTTGATGACAGCGACACAGCGTTCATCCCCTTCGAGGGCAAATAGTAATAATCGGTAGGTACTATGCTGGGTGAGAAGTTGAAGTGTTTCTTCGCCAATCGGCTTTTTGAGATCTAGATAGCACGGCAGCATTCGATGTTGCCGCTCATCTTTGTACAAAGTTGTCAACCATAGCAGCATCGGATGAGGTGATCCGACGAATAAAAATTGAGAATGGGGTTTGTTGTGCTGGTATTTTTCAATATCACTACGAGAGAGCATGATCCACATGGTAACGAGGTCATTTCCCTCATACTGAATCAGTTTAGGAAAGACAATTTCAGCCCTGGGCTTGTCTTTTGGCCAGGTACTTTGACGGCAGATATCATCTGCGGTGGGTGGAGTTAGTTGTTCGGGCGCACCTAGCTTAATCGGTGGAGGTAGGAGTTGAGCGGATGAGGCTTGCTCGATTCGTTCGAGGGTTTTGAGCAGCTCGGTGACTGTAAATGGTCGTTGTTCGGCGGTTTTTGCCATGCACTGATTGACGACATCCATCAATTCCTGCGGCAAGTTTAGTTTAGCTTTGACTTCACTAAATGATCTAGGTGCCTGCTGATGGTGGCACTGAAACCAGCCTTCAAATGAGCTGGCTTTGGGCTTGAGCGGGAGTTCACCTGTGAGCATCTGGAACATCATAATACCCAGACTATAGATGTCAGCACGATTATCCAGAGCTTTGCCATCCATCTGTTCGGGTGAGCAATAAGCTGGAGTACCCATGAAGCCAGTTGGCGAATCATCGGACTTGAGTAATGCAATCCCAAAATCTAGCACCTTGACTAGTTCGCCCAGGGTGGCATCTTTGATCACGATGATGTTGCTAGGCTTGATGTCTCGATGTACAACCTGAGTAACATTACCATCAATTTCAATCCCGTCGTGAGCACATTGCATCCCCAAACAAATTTGCCGCATGAAGTTAAAGAACTTCGGTAATGGCATGGGTTTATTTTGCATCACATCTTTGAGACTATCTCCCTTGAGATACTCCATCACATAAAAGGGCATTTCCTCCTCATCGACACCATAGTCACGCACTTTGATGATGTGGATACTTTTTTCACCCAAGAGTGCGCTAATAGTGGCTTCACGCATGAATCTATCCCGCACCCGCTGAGTCATTTTTGCCCGCGACAAAAATTTGACAGCCACAATTACGCCACCCAAGAGAGTATCTTTGGCTTGATAGACTTGCCCCATCGAGCCTTTACCCGCTATCTCCAATAGTTGATAGCGGTTCATTAGTAAGCGACCATAATATTCATCTCTCACGCGATCGATGCCTCCATGACGCTCAATAATGAGACTAGGAAATTAGTAGTAGTGATCGATCGAAAATCAAAGTTACACATCAAAACAGGCAGGAGCGAGGAGCGAGGAGCAGAGAATACCCTTGTATTGAATATACCCATTTCAGTGGCAATGATGTACATCACCAAGTAACATCGGTTGTTTTGCTCCGGTGGCGGTGGGTAAGTTGCCAGGTATCTGCTGCTGTCGCCAGTAGGCTAAAACGGCAAAAGCGATCGCTTCTTTGGCATCGGGGTCAATTCCATCCGCATCTGTAGTGACGATCAAAATACCTGGAAGATGGTGTTCGAGAAGTTTTTGCAGGTAGAGATTTCGACTACCACCACCACATAATAAAACACGATCGGGTAATCTTGGTAAAAACCGACGATAACTATCAGCAATACTACTAGCAGTCAGATCTGTCAGTGTTGCTAATAAATCTGCGGGGGCAAGCTGATATTGGGCTGCATCACCAATACAATTTTGGAGATATTCAGATCCAAATAACTCTCTTCCCGTTGATTTTGGTGGTGGTGCGCGAAAATATTCCTGTTCTAACCATGTCTGAACTAACGGTTGGCAAACAGTTCCGGTAGCTGCCCACGCACCATCTCGATCGAATGTTAATTCACCCTGACTGAGCTGGGTAACTGCTAAATCTAGTAAGCTATTGCCAGGGCCAGTATCCCAGCCCCAGACTTTGGCTTCCCAATCGGCTTGGCTCTGGGGTGGTAGATAAGTCACGTTACCAATGCCGCCGATATTCTGAACACAGCGATGTTCAATTTTATCGCCCAACAAATAAGCATCCGGTTTGGGCACTAGAGGCGCACCCTGTCCGCCAGCACTAATATCAGCGGCGCGAAAGTTATCAATGGTGGTAATTTTGGCGATCGAGGCAATCAATTCCCCTCTGCCAAGCTGGAGACTGTAGCCCATGCTTTCAGGCGTTGTGGGGCGATGGAAGACTGTTTGACCGTGGGAACCAATCAGGGTCGCCGAAGCTTGGTTGGTTTGAATCTGGACAGCAGCTTGACCAAAACACTCCGCAATTCGATCGTCCAGTTCGGCAAATTCCGCCATCGATAATCTAGATCCACCACAGACAGCCAGGATTTGCGATCGAACAGGATCAGGATATGGATAAGTCGCCGCTGCCAACAACTCTACCCGCAGATCGAGCGTCGTACCGCTAATTTCTACCAAAGCAGCATCGATCCCATCCACCGATGTCCCACTCATCAAACCAATTACTTTCATACCACCCCGATATTTTCTCTAACACATCCAATGAAAACTAGCTGAGCAGAACTAGATTTTGCGTCCCAAACCCTATCCCCTATCCCCTATCCTCTTTTCCCTCTGCCCTCCTGATAGATTACGCAATTGCCATGTTATAATAGAAAGGCTGTGGGTCAAATAGATAACCCACCTATATTAACAGTTAAGCTGCTTCAAAATGATCAAAATACGTCTCAAAAGATTTGGTAAGAAACGCGAAGTTAGTTACCGTCTAGTAGCAATGCAAAGCACCTCCAGACGCGACGGTCGTCCGTTGGAAGAATTGGGATTCTACAACCCCAGAACTGATGAAGTTCGCCTCGAAACTGAAGCAATCCTCAAAAGACTCAGCCAAGGTGCCCAGCCTACTGAAACCGTGCGCCGGATCTTGGAAAAAGCTAACGTCATCGAACGCAAAGAGATCGCATACAAAGGTACCTAAGTAACGTGACAGTTTCGACCCCAACACCCAATCTGCCCGATTACGAGCAACTGGTCAAATTTTTATTCCAACCATTTTTATGTGAGCCAGAT
Organism: Synechococcales cyanobacterium PMM_0072; assembly: GCA_949127675.1. GTDB lineage: Bacteria > Cyanobacteriota > Cyanobacteriia > Cyanobacteriales > Chamaesiphonaceae > Chamaesiphon. The sequence continues at coordinate 1,046 of CASBPY010000300.1, read as the reverse complement.
GCAATTGGTGTCGATTGTGAATACACAATCGAACGCCAGCGGATCTGGCTCCGCGTCGCTGTAGCTACAGCCGATCGAGACACTGCTTTCGGTCGGGGCGGACGAAATATCCAAGCAATTCGGACAGTGCTCCAAGCAGCAGCGACAGCGGTTGGTCAATCCATTTATCTTGATGTCTACGGTCATACTTCCAATTCCAGACAAATGGACTCATCCGATAGCGGCGATGCTCCCCGCGAAAATCGGTCTTCTGGAATTAAACCGACTCGTCGATCAGCTGACAACGGCGATACTCCAGAAGAGATGCCAAGTCCACGGTCGAGTGTCCCACCACCCCGCCGCAAATAATTAGATTTTCGACCCCCTTATTTAGCTGCTAAATAACAGGGGTTTAATTTTCGGATAAAAAGTGTAACTATTTGGGCGTGTTGGGTTGTCTCGTTCCGAGAGGCTCCGCCAACGCTCTGCTCTACCCAACCTACAAATCTATCTATCAATTATCCCATTGTTACCTGCTGCATCGCAGTTAGCGCGGCTAATCCGATCGCCCCGCGCTGGGAACCGTGGTAGTTGGACATCCCCAACCAGATTCGATCGATACCCCGTTGGTGGCGGTAAAACCGTGGAGAAGCATTGATATAGACAGTCGCACTATCAATCCCATCCACAAATTTCTGGGTTTCTAAGTAAGAATCAGTGACGATACAGTCAGCATGTCCGCTACTAAACCTGCCGATAATCGCAATCGCCTCATCCACACCTTGCACTGACTTAAAAGCAATCGTCTTGCGGAGATATGGTTGATGCCACTCCCGATCTTCTGCCAATTGTAAGTATTCACTATGAAGGGCTACCAACTCGCGATCTCCACGCAGTTGGAAGCCCTTTTCCTTGAGATTTTTCCACAACATTGTCAGGGAAGTCGATCCGCGATCGGTATGAATCAAGACCTTCTCGATCGCATTGACAGCATCGGGTTCGCCCACATGACTATCGCAGATCGCATGGCGGACTAGCTCTAGATCGCCATTCGCGCCCCAGTAGAG
>CASBPY010000299.1 GCA_949127675.1 Synechococcales cyanobacterium PMM_0072 | reverse complement strand
CTGACTTTTCACGTTAAGTCTAAAGCCCAGTAAGGGAGAGGATCGTAGCGGCAGGAGATTTTTAGAGGTACAGTAGATAAAACTACACGGTAGAGGTCAAAAAAATGCTCGAATGGTGGACAAAAAACTTTGGCAGTTGTCAAATGGGAGACGAGCGATTGAATAATCGAGCCTTCTGGATCGGGAAAGCTTTGAGCGAAAACTTTGGCAGAGCAATGTCAGAAATCTTCAGCAGCGCAAACGAGTTAAAAAGAACTTATGAATTTTTGCCAACAGCAAGACTAACTTTGACAAAATAATAGAGCCGCACTGTTTGATGACAACTGCCGCTGTGGAAGAGTATGAGACGATCTTATCGGTAGGAGATACCACCTTTTTAGATTATCGAGGAATTAAAGTCAAACGGGAAGGATATGGGCCAACCGGAAATGGTGGGAATGGACTAATCCTGCATAGTGCCTTAGCAATTGAACCAGAACAGGGGCAAACAATCGGGTTGCTGTGGCAAAAGCTGTGGAACCGAGAACACAAACCCAAACTGCCTCAATCCGAAACTCCCGAACAAAAAAAACAACGCCGGAAAATTGCCAGAAAAGTTGCACGGCAGACACCGTTTGAGCAGAAAGAATCCTATCGATGGGTCGAGGCTCTGACCGAACTAGAACAGAAGGTGGAAAATTCTACCCGTGTCATTCATATTTTTGACCGTGAAGGCGATATCACTGAAGTTTTTGATACGGTACGTCAGCTCAAACATACAGGTGTTCTGGTCCGAGCAAGTCATAATCGCAGCTTAGACCAGAACAGTCAGCGATTGTGGGAGGTGATGACAACCCAAGCAGTTCAGTTTGAACAAGACATCGATCTCCCCTCGACCGCTCACCGTCAAGCTCGAAGAACTAAATTAGCGATCCGATTTGCGCCAGTTCAACTGAGAACTCCATATCGTTTTGACAATCGCGACCCAATCAATGTCTACGCTGTCTATGCTACTGAAATCGATTGTCCAGAGGGGGAAACCCCTCTCGAATGGATGCTCTTAACCACCGAAGTTGTGGACACGGTGGAGATGGCTGCTACGATTTTACGTTGGTATACTTACCGTTGGCGTGTTGAAGAGTATCACAAAATTTTCAAGTCTGGCTGTCAAATTGAACGCTATCGACTGGCTGCTGTTGGGATGAAGACCATGCTGGGCTTTCTAAGTGTCATCGCCGTTGAATTACTACATGTCACCTATCTTCATCGCACTCAGCCCAATGCTCCGGCCATCGAAATTCTCAATTCGCTTCAGATGGAAGTTTTAAAGGCTGGGACATCCAAACCGATTCCCGCCACTCTTACTGTTGCTTGGGCTGTTGAATCTGTTGCTGCGCTGGGTGGTTATCTTGAACATCGCCGCCGGACTCCGATTGGTATCCAAGTTCTTTGGCGTGGTTGGTTAAAACTACATGACCTTTGCCAGGGCTGGCAGCTTGCTAGAAGCACTTAACGTGAAAAGTCAGATCAGCTAATAAATCCATTATTCTATCTGCTTTCTTCGGTTCGTATCGATACCACCACCGCAAATCTGCTTTAAATTCAGGGCTAAATAAAGGAGCGAATCCAGCTATCGACGGTATTAACTCATCATCACTTTGGGTTAGCTTTTTAGATTTACGGCTCAATCTCCAATTCCTCGCGTAATTGTGCCAAAGTTTGAGGTGAAGATTGAGTAGATTTTGCCCATTCTAAGGCACTAAATAACCGTTTGGCATTAGCAGGACTGCGGAGTAAATAGACTGACTCCAGTAGGCTGGAAAGTTCATCTGCCGCGATAAGTGAAACATCACCACGACTGCGACTGGTGATTGTAATTATCTCTTTGCCATCACTAACTCGATCAAGTAGTTCGGCTAAATTGGCGCGGGCGTGAGAGTAAGTAATTTCTTGATTTGTCATAGCTACTCGGTTGTGGTAACTGTACAACTATATTGTACAAGTTAATTTGATCGCACACCATTTCCAGTAGATATCTAATTTAAGTCTCTTCTTGAAGGATCTCTGGCACGATTTTTCGCTCATCTACTAAGTTAGATAAATGTATCCACTGTTCGATACTCAAATCTTCGGCACGAGCTTCAGTGTTGATATCCATCGAAATTAATAGCTCAGTTAATGCTTCTCGATCGATCGCCCCTTGGAGATTGTTTCGCAACATTTTGCGCCGAGAACCAAATCCTAATCTGACTAGATTATCTAATACTTTTGGGCTATTAGGTTCGATCGATAGTCGTCTGGGTGTAAGTCTAATTACAGCCGAATCAACTTTTGGCGGTGGTGAAAAGTCACGGGCGGGTACGGGACAAATTAACTCGCAGTGGGCTAAATATTGGACACGAATTGATAATGCACCGAAGGCTTTAGTGCTTGGCTTGGCATATAGTCTATCGCCAACTTCTTTTTGGACTAATAAGACGATCGATTCAAACGGTTTTTCGGCTGGATGAACAATATTGCCTAACAGCTTTTCGAGAATTGGGCCAGTAATATTATAGGGAATGTTTGCAACAACTTTATTCGCATTTTGGAACTTAGGGAAATCGTTTAAAACACTATCGACATCTAGACTAAGAAAGTCATTTTCTAATAGTAAAAAGTTATCGACATTGCCTAATTTTTTAACTAATAAAGCACACAAATCTCGATCAATCTCAACAGCTACCACCGCACTCGCCGCCGGAATCAATCGCCGCGTCAGAATCCCTGTACCTGGGCCAATTTCGAGAATCCGATCGGTCGGAGCAATCTTGGCTGCTGTTATGATTCGATCGAGTACCTGTTCATTCCGCAGCCAGTGTTGTCCAAATTGCTTCTTCGTCTTCATTAAATACTCGTGCTATTACTCAACAATTTCAACTCATTCCTAGCCGCCCTCGCTTTCTATACTTGTTGCCCGATTCCCACTAATTTCCAGTTAGACTTTACCCGAATTGCGCGGTGGGCACCTGCGATCGGTCTATTAATTGGGGGGGGATTGGGATTAGTCGATCTGGGCTTGGATTGGCTAGGAATGCCCATCTTAACTCGATCGGGTGTCGTCGTGGTGTTGTGGATCTGGTGGACGGGTGGATTGCATCTGGATGGGGCAATGGATGCTGCTGACGGGCTGGCAGTCCAAGATCCCGATCGGAGGCTAACCGTGATGACGGACAGCGTTACAGGGGCATTTGGGGCAATGGTAGCGGTAGTGATTATCTTACTCAAAACTTGTGCCCTGGCGGAAATTACACTCGATCGAATCTGGATCCTAGCATTAGTAGCTGGGTGGAGTCGGTGGGGACAAGTCCTAGCGATTTCCCTATATCCCTATCTCAAACCCACAGGCAAAGGCGCATTTCACCGTCAAGGCATCAAACTACCCCAGGATATTTTACTGGGATTGGTGTTTTTGCTAGCTATCACTGGTTGCCAGATCTATTTACAGCCTCAATACTGGTTATCGATTAGCCTGAAATCTATTGCTAGCTGTGGAATTTCAGCCCTAGTCGGATATTACTTCCATCAAAAATTAGGCGGACACACCGGAGACACTTACGGCGCAGTCGTCGAATGGACAGAAACATTCACCCTCTGTCTGTTCACTATTCACTATTCACTATTCACTATTCACTAATTCTCTTCCCAACCACCAGCAACTTAAGGTATTATGAAAAGGTTGTCTAAAAATTCGCACATTCAGGAATTCGGGTGTTTCATTTATGAAATACAGCCTGGGTGGAGGATAAACCCGATTAGGAGAAATTAAGTCTTATGCCAGTAGTATCTTTGGCGCAAATGATGGAGTCTGGCGTTCACTTTGGACACCAAACCAGACGGTGGAACCCCAAAATGGCTCCATACATCTTCACTGCGCGCAACGGCGTACACATCATCGACTTGGTGCAAACCGCCCAGTTGATGGAAGAAGCTTATGTTTACATGCGGACAGCTTCCGAACAAGGTAAACGGTTCCTGTTTGTAGGTACCAAACGCCAAGCAGCAGGGATCATCGCTCAAGAAGCAAGTCGCTGTGGTGCAGCTTACATCAACCAACGCTGGTTGGGTGGGATGCTCACCAACTGGACGACGATCAAAACTCGCGTTGAACGCTTGAAAGATCTCGAACGTCGTGAAAATAGCGGCGCGTTGGATCTGTTACCTAAGAAAGAAGCTTCCGTATTACGTCGGGAAATGGCCAAACTCCAGAAATATCTGGGTGGGATCAAGAACATGCGTAAAGTTCCTGATATCGTGATCGTTGTCGATCAACGTCGGGAGTACAACGCGATGTTGGAATGCAAGAAACTGAACATTCCGATCGTATCGTTACTCGATACCAATTGTGATCCTGACTTGGTTGACGTAGCTATTCCAGCCAATGACGATGCAATTCGCTCGGTTAAATTAATCCTCGGCAAACTAGCTGATGCGATTTATGAAGGTCGTCACGGTCAACTCGACAGCGAAGGCGAAGTCTTTGAAGACTTCGGCGACGGCGAAGAGTACGACGAAGAAGGCGAAGAAGTCGCTGAAGGCGGCGAAGGCTAAAATTAGGTATTGAGTGTTATCAACTAACCTCTTTTACCAATTATTTGGTTAATTGTGATGTTTGGAAACAGGGGTAAGGGAAAAGGGGAAAGGGATAAATTTACCCCTTACCTCTTACCCCTTACCCCTTACCTCTTTATATATCCACCCACAACCAGCTCGAACACAGATAAAGGAAAATGGCTGAAATAACTGCAAAGATGGTTCAAGAACTGCGCCGCAACACGGGTGCAGGCATGATGGACTGTAAGAAGGCTTTAGGCGAAACTGAAGGCGATTTGACCAAAGCGTCAGAATGGCTACGTCAGAAAGGGATGGTAGCGGCTGGGAAAAAAAGTGACCGTGTAACGGCGGAAGGCTTGGTCGATAAATTCATCCAAGCTGATGGTAAGACTGGCGTACTCGTCGAAGTCAACTGTCAAACTGACTTCGTAGCACGCAATGATGCCTTCACAGATCTAGTCCAAAGTTTGGCAAAACAAGCAATTACGGCTGATAGCGTTGAGACACTCCTAGCCCAAACCTATGCGGCAGATCCTAGCATCAAAGTATCTGAAGCGATCGTCCAATCGATCGCCAAAATTGGTGAAAATCTCAATGTGCGCCGCTTGGCTAACTATTCAGTTGCTGCTGGTACTGAAGGTGCGGTCGATTGCTACATCCACACAGGTGGACGAGTTGGCGTATTGATCGAACTTGGTTGTGCATCTGCAAATGTCTCTGCTAACGAAGATTTCAAAAATCTGGCGCGGAACTTGGCAATGCAAATCGCGGCATGTCCAAATGTTGAGTATATCAACGTCGGTGAAATTCCCGCAGCGATCGCCACAAAGGAAACAGAAATCGAAATGGGTCGCGATGATATCGCCAACAAACCCGACCAGATGAAAGAAAAAATCGTCAAAGGTCGGATCGATAAGCGTCTGAAAGAGATGACGTTGTTAGATCAACCTTACATCAAGGATCAAAATATCAGCGTGACTGAATTAATCGGTCAGACTACCAAACAGTTGGGTGAAGATGTCACAGTTCGCCGTTTTACTCGCTTTATCCTCGGTGAAGGCATCGAGAAAGTAGAGTCTGATTTCGCTGCTGAAGTGGCAGCTCAAATGGGCAAAATGTAAGCTGAGTAATCATTTACAGTTAGCACATAGATCCAATACGAAAAAGGGTAAGTCTAAATTTAGACTTACCCTTTTTCGATCGATAAATAGAATCTAATCAACTATCCACTATTCACTATTCACCATCCACCAATTAAGGATAGATACTCAATTGAGGTAATCCCAAAGTTTCATCCCAACCCATCATCGCATTCAAACACTGAATTGCTTGTCCCGCTTGACCTTTGATCAGATTATCGATCGCCGAAATCACAATAATCCGTCCAGTCCGAGCATCAACTTCTAGCCCGATGTAGCAAAGATTCGTCCCTGCTGCCCATTTTGTATGGGGATAAACGCCACCGTCTAAGATCCGCACAAATGGCGAGGAACGGTAGAAAGCTTTGTAAATAGTAATCAGGTCCTCAGTCACCAAACCAGGGTCGCGAATCGTCGCGTAGACGGTGCTGAGGATACCTCGTACCATCGGGATCAGGTGGGGGGTAAATTGAATTTTGACTTCGTGGCTGGCGAGATCGCTGCATATTTGCTCGATTTCGGGGGTATGGCGATGTCCGCCGACGCTGTAGGCGGTGAGGCTATTATCGGCTTCGGCTAATAATAAATGAGTTTTCGGTTGTCTACCACCGCCGGAGGTGCCGGATTTGGCATCGATGATGGCGGTATCTGGGTCGATTAAACCTTGTTTGAGTAGAGGGGACAGGGCTAGCAGGCTGGCAGTAGGATAGCAGCCAGGACAGCCAACCAGCTTGGCATTTTTGAGTTTGGCGCGATAGAGTTCGGGCAAGCCATAGACGGCTTGAGCAGCGGTTTCTCGATCGACCCTAGGAATTTTATACCAGTGGGTATATACGTCCAAGTCTGTAAATCTATAGTCGGCGGACAAGTCTAAAACCCTACAACCCTTGGCGATTAATTTCGGTGCTAGCTCACAGGCTAACCCATTGGGTAGGGAGAGGAAGACCACCTGACAACGGGCAGCAATCACATCAATATCGATCGGCTCGATCTTCAAATCCACGGCGTGAGCGAGATGTGGATAGAGATCTGCAAACTTTTTGCCCGCGCTACTGGCTCCACCTAAATAGGCAATTTCGATCGCGGGATGATCTTGCAATAAGCGCACCAACTGGACACCGCCATAACCCGACGCACCGACAATCCCAACTTGAAGGCGGTTGATCTGCTCACCCATGAATGTTATGACCTATATAATAAGAAAGAGTTAGCACCATATTTTGATGGTGACAAATCCAAACTAGTTCAAGCTTGAATTCAAATTTTGGTTTGAATTTGGCGATGTGGCAAGCGGGAAATTGCTGATTTACAGACCCACTCTTGCCGAAGTTTTGAATTTTGACTTGCTTCGATGGACTATATAGTTTAGCAACATTTTACCGATCTGTGATAGCAACTTCGCCTACTGACCCGACCAATTTTAAGTTTGATTCGATCGATACCGCCTTGTTGGACTTTGCAGCGGGTAAAATGGTCGTGGTCGTAGACGATGAGAATCGAGAGAATGAGGGGGATATTATTTGTGCAGCCCAGACGGTGACTGCTGCCAATATCAATTTTATGGCTGTTAATGCCAGAGGCTTGATTTGTCTGGCGATGACTGGTGAAGAGTTGGATCGATTAGATTTACCATTGATGGTGACGAATAATACCGATCCCAATCAAACTGCTTTTACAGTCAGTATTGATGCTAGTCCTAGTGCTGGAGTCACTACTGGCATTTCCGCAGACGATCGCACCCGCACGATTTTACTCGCCATCGATCCTCACACCCAACCTGCCGATCTCCGTCGTCCTGGACATATTTTTCCCCTCCGCGCCCAATCAGGTGGTGTCCTAAAACGGGCGGGGCATACTGAAGCCGCAGTAGATTTAGCTCGACTGGCTGGTTTGGAGCCAGCAGGGGTAATTTGTGAGATTCAAAATCTTGATGGTTCGATGGCAAGACTGGCAGATCTGATCACCTATGCTCAGACGCACAAATTAAAAATTATCAGTATCGCCGATCTGATTAGTTATCGTCTGCGACATGACAGATTTGTCCATCGCGAAGCCATTACCAAGCTCCCTAGTCAGTTTGGGCAATTTGAGATTTATGGCTATCGGAATTTATTAGATCAAACTGAAACTGTCGCAATTGTTAAAGGCGATCCAGCTAATTTTGTTGGTAAACCTGTGATGGTACGGATGCACTCCGAATGCTTGACAGGTGATGCCCTTGGTTCTCTCCGGTGTGATTGTCGGATGCAGCTCCAAGCCGCGCTCAAAATGATCGAAAATGCGGGTGAGGGCGTAGTTGTCTACCTGCGTCAAGAAGGGCGTGGCATTGGCTTGATCAACAAGCTCAAAGCTTATTCTCTTCAGGATATGGGATTAGATACGGTCGAAGCCAATAACCGCCTCGGCTTCCCCGCCGACTTACGCAATTATGGCGTGGGTGCTCAAGTACTCAATGATTTGGGCATTAGCAAAATTCGATTAATTACCAACAACCCGCGCAAAATTGCTGGACTCAAAGGCTATGGATTAGAAATGGTCGATCGAGTACCATTACTGATCGAAGCTAATGAATACAATAATGACTATCTCGCTACCAAAGCTGAGAAACTCGGACACCTGCTCCTCCAAACCTATCTCGTCACCGTTGGGATTACCTGGAACGAAGAACCCCTAGATGTGTCTGCTAGGTACGATCGATTAGATAAACTTCGCCACCTCGCCCAAACCCATAATCTCCTGCTCAAAGAGGAAGCTAGACCAGTTGGGACAGCTTTATTTGGCACTCCTTCCCTCACCTTCCACCTCGGATTTGACCAAGCCAATTTAGCAGTTGAAGGTTGGTATCAAGATCCCAATCATCCCTATGTCCAAGCAGTGAGCAAAATTTTGGATGGGATCGCGATCATGCCACACATCAATCGCTTAGAATTTTTGGTCGCAAATGGCCAAGATCCATTGACTGGCTTGCAGATGCAACTCGATCGACAAATCTATCCTAAAACTCAATTACCTTCGACTTTAAACAACCAATTGCAGCTTCAGGCAATTTATAGCTTTAGCTAATCACAATCAAATCACATTTTTAGCAAGATTTCTCAAAAATGACAGCTTGAGTGATATTGATGGGTACAATAAGAGCGATCGACCTCACAACCATTAACTATTTTTGCAGTTAAAGTAGCCATAAGTTGTCTATATCTTTCCTATACCTAAGATCCCATGCTAGCTTACCGCTTGTATTTCTCGCGTAACGACTAGATCAATTAAAACAGCCACTACGGTGATTCTGAATTACAGTGGTTATTCGTTAAAAACAGGCGTGGAGATTAAATATGTTTGCAGTTGGAAAAAAGGTTGGGAGCGGGATCGAGCAAATTATCTACGAACATTTTTTGTATGTCGTCAAAACTGAAGATCCAGCTAGGGTAATTGCCAGATTCAAGAGCTTATTTATTGAGGGTGTCACCTATAGCGACAGCCGGATTTGGACAACAATCGAAACATTAGCATTTGAAAAAACAGCCGAACAGAGTTTCCCTTTGGTGATCAATCGCTGTTGTTATATTCTCGTTAACTATTGGCAAATGCAGCCTGCTGGACGAGGATCTGTTGCTGATTTAGTAGATCTACTAGATTGTCTCAATGATGTACGGATGACATATTCTCGAACTGTTCGTCGCCTACGTCAGTTACTCCAGATATATTTGCAAAGTGATGACTACCCTAAACTCAAACGATTAAATGCTGTTCTTAATGGAACTAGTTGTGACAAGAAAACAATTTTAGATCGACCATTAGGCACATTAATTT
>CASBPY010000298.1 GCA_949127675.1 Synechococcales cyanobacterium PMM_0072 | reverse complement strand
GGTATTTTAGCTCCAGTTATCCACTCGCCAGTGGGGGCTTGATAAGGTGGGAGAGAATCTAGATAGACGTGTTTCAACATCCCTTTAATCTCCTTAGTTTGATACCTCAGTAAAGTCGCACCATCTTGCCGTAACTGTTTTAAACCTTCAGGTGTGAGTAAGTCAATCCAGAGATCGAATTCTTGTGGCAATAGTTGCAATCCGGCGGCAATTTCACCAGTACCTTCCAATTTCCATTCCCACAGATCGCGGTCTTGAATATATCTAAATAAATCGGGAATTTGTCGCTCTGGATGAAAGTATTCCCAGCTAATCATCGCGCCAGATCGATTCATGTCGAATAGGGCACCACGCAATCCCAGCAAAGCTTCTTGAGCGGTTTTATGATGGTCGAGAGTGATGACTTTGATATGTTGCTCTAACAGTTCTTCCATCACCTGTCGTGGGTAACTAAAGTCGAGAATATAGACTTCGGAACGTGGTTCCATCTCTGGTGGATCTTGTTGATGTTTGACACCGATGTATTCGGACTTATCGCCAAACTTCAAGTAAGCAGCAAGGGCACTGCCAAATCCATCGGGACAGTTATTATGGTAGAGAGTATAAATTTTTGACATAATCACATAATATCTGAGGATCGATGTCTGTTATTTCCCCAATAATGTAGTGTCCACTTATCAGACAAATACATCAGGCGATTCTTCAGTTGCACCCCAGGTTTCGCTGACTGGAGTGGTGGAACGGATTACCTTTCATTCTGAAGAAAGTGGCTACACGGTCGCTCGGCTCCAATCACCCCGCGTCCACGAGTTAACTACAATCGTTGGTAACTTCGCCAATATTCAAGCTGGACAAACTCTTCAACTCCAAGGTACTTGGAAAGAACATCTTCAATACGGTCAACAATTCCAAGTTATTAAATACAGTGAAACTAAACCTGCGACGCTGACAGGGATTGAGAAGTATTTGGGTAGCGGTTTGATTAAGGGAGTCGGCCCCGTTACCGCCAAACGGATTGTGGCACATTTTGCTCTGGATACTTTAGAAATTATCGAACAAGATAGCGATCGATTGATTGAAGTCCCAGGCATTGGCAAGAAGCGAGTCAAGATGATTCAACGCGCCTGGGTGGAACAGAAGGCGATTAAAGAGGTAATGCTGTTCCTTCAGAGTCATGGGGTTTCGACAACCTATGCAGTCAAAATCTTCAAACAGTATGGGGATAAATCGCTCGCAGTTGTCACGAATAATCCTTATCAACTATCCGAAGATATCTTTGGGATTGGTTTCCTCACTGCCGATCTCATCGCGCGAAATTTAGGCGTAGATCCCGCCTCTACTTTCCGCTATCGAGCGGGTATCAAACACGCTTTAGGTGAAGCTGCTGAAGATGGTCATTGCTTCCTACCCCAGCCAGAATTATTAACGGCGGCGGCGACTAAGCTGACGACGGAAGAGCATACCGCGACTGAGAATGCGGTGTTAGTAGTGTTGCGAGAAATGAGTCTAAAACAGGATTTAATCTTGGAAACAGTCGAGGACATGCCGTTATATTTCCAACCTAGTTTCTTCTACACCGAACAGAATCTCGCTATTTCGATCCTCAAACTCCTCGAACAGCCTCAAGCGGTAGATTTACCCCGCGTCCGTAGTTGGATTGAACGATTTACTCAAAGTCAGGGCATCAGTCTTTCACCCGAACAACAGCAAGCGGTAGAGATGGCAGCGACGCAACGAGTGATGATTCTCACAGGTGGCCCAGGTTGTGGGAAGACTTTCTGTACCCGCACGATTGTCGCTTTGTGGAAGGCGATGGATAAGAAAATCGCCCTCGCAGCACCGACGGGTAGAGCCGCTCAGAGGCTGTCAGAAATGGCGGGAATCGAAGCTAAAACCATTCACCGTCTGTTGGAATTCGATCCAGCGACAAGAGGGTTTAAACGGGGTGTAGAGGAACCTTTGCCTCATAACGCAATCGTGGTCGATGAAGCTTCGATGTTAGATCTATTTCTGGCGAATTCACTGATTAAGGCAGTTCGGACTGATGCCCATTTACTGATCGTGGGAGATATCGATCAATTACCTTCCGTCGGCCCAGGCAGCGTACTAAGCGATCTGATTAAATCGGGTCGGATTCCAGTTGTCAGACTCACTCAAGTATTCCGTCAAGCTCAATCGAGTGGGATTATTCGCGCTGCTCACCAAATTAATCGGGGACAATATCCCACCTTGGAACCGATTTCTGACGCGCCTGTGTCGGATTGTCTGTGGCATAGTGGTGGATTCGAGCCGGAGCATGGGGTACAAACAATTTGCGAGTTGATTCGAGATTTCGTGCCTAGTATGGGGTTCAATCCGGTTACGGATGTTCAGGTGCTGTGTCCAATGACTAGAGGGGTGGTTGGAACTAGGAATTTGAATCAGGTGTTGCAAGAGTTACTCAATCCCTCTGCACCTGAAAAAGCTCAGATTAATCGGGGTGAGGATATTCTGCGGGTAGGGGATCGGGTGATTCAACTCAAGAATGATTACGAGCGGGAGGTATTCAATGGGGATTTGGGAGTAGTTGGATCGATCAATTCGACCGAACATGAGGTAACGATCCAGTTTGAGGGGAGAGAAGTTATCTATGACTATGCGGACTTGAACGAGTTAGGATTGGCTTGGTCGATTAGCATTCATAAATCTCAAGGTTCGGAGTATCCGGTGGTAATTTTGCCTTTGTATATGCAGCATTACCTATTGTTATCGCGGAATTTGGTGTACACCGGATTGACTAGGGCAAAGAAATTAGCGATTGTAGTAGGATCGAATAAGGCGATTGGGTTGGCGGTGAGACAAGATCGGATGGGGAAGAGATATACTCGTTTACCAGCAAGATTGGGCGGAAATACC
>CASBPY010000297.1 GCA_949127675.1 Synechococcales cyanobacterium PMM_0072 | reverse complement strand
TATTGTGAGTTTGTTGAAAATCCCCTCCTCGGAGCGAAAAGTGCGGTCTTGGGGTTTCCCCAAGTAGAGCACCTTTTCAAGACAGGGGTGCCCATAGGGCAGCACATTTATAGTGCGGGTGGGTAGATCTTCGCTTGCACAAATCAATCTCTAATCCTTCGATCGAACTAAAACTTTTGACAACAAATTGGGCTGATGCACTCAGTCGTATTGTTCGGACAAAGTTTACTACAAATTTGGCTTTTGGTCTTTCTTTGTCCGCTGCCTAAATAGACTGCTGCTGCTACTTGCATCCCCAGGGGTGGTGCGATGCAATAGATCCAAAAGCCAGACCATACATGGGCAGGTAAAGCCGAAGCCAAACTACGGGCGGGATTCATACTCATCCCTGAAAATGGGGCGGCAAATGTGATATAAATCGCGATTAAAATGCCACAAAATAGTCCGGTTAATTGTGACAAATGAGGACGATTTGATACCTGTAAAACTAAAGTCATCAATCCAAAAGAGATGATAAATTCAGCCGCAAAAGCTCCCAATTCTCCCGCAATTCCTGGAACTGTAACAATATAGTTAATGGCAGGATCGGCGATCGATCTCCCAATCAACAATCCCGCGATCCAAATCCCCGCAAGCCCCCCCAGACATTGAGCTAAAATATAAAATCCCGCATCAATAGTCCGAATTTTCTTGAGCCGCCAAAAGGTTAATGTCACCGCTGGATTGAGATGTGCGCCCGATCGCTTACCCCAAGGGGAATAAATAATCGAAATCGCAGTTAAACCCATTGCAATACCAATTAACAAGCGACGAAATAATGGATCGGTAATTGCTTGATGAAGTGGCGAAGTCGGAAGTTCAAACGCAGTTGTCGCTAGAGTTGCAACAACCATAAAGATCCCCAAACATATAGCCTCGATCGCATATACAATGACGTTTTTAATCATTAGGAACAATTCCCCGAACAGATAACTTTAGAGATCGAGTACCACTCTTGCTGTCTTAGGTTGAGAGATACAGATCAAAACCGAACCAGACTCGACACTAGCTGATGGCGATTCTTGATACTCCACCTCCCCCTCAGAAATCTTGCACATACAGGTGCCACAAACCCCTGCACGACAACTATATTCGGGACGAAGACCATTTGCTTCGGCAAAGTCTAATAGCGTGCCATCAGCGGGATTCCAAGTGTGAGTTTGACCCGATTTACTAAAGACAACTTCCTGAGCATTGCTAGTTGATGTAGTGATATCTTGAACCGATTTTGCCGCTTTGGGCATTGCCTTGGCGAAGGATTCAAACAGCACATTTCGATCTGGTACTCCCCACGTTCTCAATCCATTTCTGAGCGTGTCCATAAATGATGGCGAACCACATAAGAAATAATCGGCTTCAGTGGAACCACACAATTTCTGCATTTCGGGTACAACTATATTTTGAATTAACGCCGAATCGACATATCCTTGGTGATGATATTTTCCGGTATCTGTGGCTGCTGGTCGGCTATAGCAATAGATAATGTGTAAATTAGAATGACTTGCACCGAGTGCATTTACCTCTTCGCGAAAAGCATGAGCATTACCATCTCTCGCACCATGTAAGAACCAGATCTGTCGTAATGGATTGAGACGAGCCACCGCTTTTGCCATCGCAATCATCGGCGTAATTCCCACACCATTACTGATTAATACCGCAGGTTTAGAACTATAAACATCGAGTACAAACTTGCCAGCCGGAGGTTTTACCCAAATTATGGAATCTTCCTGAATGCTATCGTGCATAAAGTTAGAAGCAATCCCTGGTGAAACATCCAGATTTGCTGGAGCGGGTTCTCGCTTAATTGATAGCCGATAATTCATCAGCGATAGATCGTAATCGGAAAGTGAATAAGTCCGAATTATTGGTTTCAATTGTCCAGGAATATCAAGTTTGAGCGTCAAAAATTGTCCAGGACTAAAATCAGGAATTGCGCCATTATCTTCAGGATGTAAATAGAAAGATGTAATCCCATCACTCTCTTTTACCTTTCGCATGACGATGAATTTCCGCCAATCAGTCCATCCATTATTTGATAATTCAACCTCAACTGAATCATTTGCTAGTGTATCGTCAGATAATCGCTCTCGATCGTCCTTGCGTTTCCCTGCACCTAAACCTACCACTGAGCCAATAACAGTACTCGCTAAGGAGGTATAAACAGCTAATTTACTGTTAGATTCCACATTAGAATCTTTTGGAGATTTTGCCAACTGAACTGCAAGTGCAGCCGGAATTGTGACTAAACTGCCTAGAAAGATGCCAGCAATAACCGATCTAAGAATGGGATTGGATATTTCTCTAATATTTTTGATCATTATTTTATTCCTCGTTTGCCTAGCCTCTCGATAACAGTCGAGTTAAGCAACTCCTGAAATTTAGAGTAGTAGGGGCAATTCATGAAGCGGCGTTTTTATTCGGGGGGAACCCCCGAATAAGAAAACGACAAGACATTGCCCCTACCCTAAATTTCAGGTGCATTTCATACCTCAATTCAGCAACTTCAGTCGCTGGCTAGCCGTTGGCAGTAGCGGAGCGTTTGCCATAGCAATAGCCTGCGCTTTGCGCTTACCGTATTGCGAGTTATTTAACTTCACTTGGCTTAAACTTAGCAATCCGACCTTTTTTCGCTGCAACGACTACATCATAGGTCGTGCATAGAGACAGTGTAGTTTTGTCTTTCTTGCTGTACAAGTTAACTACCATACCCGCTCCACCTGCTTGAATCCCAATTGGAGTGAGGTCTTTTTCATACAATTTACGGAGTAAATCTCCACTTCCAGGCTTACCTTTGACAGCCAGAATTTGGTCGATCTTGCCTTGGCTTTCACTTTGGCTCTCGCTCATGCTTTGGGCGGATGCTTGGAAAGAAGTGGGGTTAAATGTGGGCAAGGAAGCTAGCGAAATTACCATACCGCCACTGACGATCGTTGTAGCGAGAAGAGAAGTGAGTTTCATGTTATCAATCCTAATATTGAGTGGTAAGAGGTGTAAAAGCGATTACTTATAGAATCGCAGTTAGAATTGAACCACACCTGAATTGAGACTAATATTTCCCTGAATTTTTGGATTTAGATCTTTCAGTCAGTTCTCAGTTAATTCTCAGTAATATTTGGTATGAACGGTTCAATCTCCTTGAGTAAAATGCTGCTAGATTCGATCTCTCGATGAATCTTAACGGGTTGGTGACTGTGGAGATCGTCGAGATTAGTGGCATCGGAATAATTAGCTCATGCTAAAATTTATTGTCACGAGCTTAATTTGGGCTAAAATACGTGTTTGAGTAGCAAGTAAATTCGTGTCACTTTACCCATAAAATGGCGAACTTGTGAATCATAAAGTGGCTGAAAGTTCACAAAAGTAGTCCGTTTCAGGCGATCTAGAGATCTAGTTTTGTATCATAACTTGGCGGTGAGTTCTAAAATTGAATCATAATAAGGCGATGAGTTTTTTTAAGAATTGCATACAAATCTCACTTAAAACAGCAATTTTTCAAGAACTCTGAGCTAAGATATGATACAAAATGCCAATTTATGGTTGATTTTTGGGGGAGATTAACAGCGTAAGTTAAACCCAAGATTTGGCTTTACTACCAGTGCGCGAGCCGAGATCTGATAGCAAGAGGAGCACAATGGCGGAGAAGCGCACCGCGGCGCCTAGCTGCGGTCGTAGTTAAGGCATTCGATCGCAGTTAAGGTATTCGATCGCAGTTAGGGCATTCG
>CASBPY010000296.1 GCA_949127675.1 Synechococcales cyanobacterium PMM_0072 | reverse complement strand
TTACGACCCAATGGTAGCAAAGGTTTTGTCCTTCTCCCTAAACGCTGGACAGTGGAACGAACTTATGGATGGTTGCATTGGTGTCGTCGTCTCAATGTTGATTATGAACGTTTACCTGCCTCTTCAGAGGCTTTCATCCACATTGCCATGATTCGACTTATGCTACGGAGACTTGCTTGAACATTCTATACTCTCCGTATTTCCAAACATCCTCTAAGGCAAAAGTTGTGAGTAAATGGTGAACTAATATACTCAACTACGGCAGCCAGCGGGGATGCCAACCAGAAAGGGGTACTCGCTCCGCTTTTGCGGGAGTAGTCTGTTCGCGGATATTTGGCGAAATCGGTAATAACCACATGATGCCATTACTACCGCCTTGAATAATTTGGTTGGTACTTTCACCTCCCTCCACTTGGTCAAATATTACCGCCAATCCATCCGGTGCTAGACTCATCTGAATACCTTGCTGAATTGGTAGCAACATCATCAATAAGATCTTTTGAGTCTTGAGATCGATAGCTGCCAAATAGGGTTCTTCTTGGCTGGTATTACCCTTGGTTTTGAGTTCAGTCGCCAAACAGTAAATGATATCTTTGGCGGGGGAGAAGCTCGCATCCCAAATCGAACCATTCGTCTTAAACACCTGTTGCTCGACACCTTGATTGGTGACGACAAATAGTGATTTGGTATAGTCGCTGTTGTATGCCACCATGGCTGCGGCGGTACCATCTGTCGCGAAACTCAGCACGTTACCGAACTTCGGCAAGAAGTCCAAATTACTACCTTTAGTTGGTGTAATCGGGAAAATTGATATGCCTTGTCCCACAGCAGCAGCGACTTCCGTACTATCTGGGGTGATCACAAAATCACCACTTTGTTTGAGTTTAGTCGGAGGAGTAGATTTATTTAAATCTACAACCCACAGGGCAAAATCACTGGGATTCTTCCGGCTGACTCGCTGGACAACTATTTTGGTACCATCAGGTGCGAGATCGAATTTGACGTTCTGATATTCCCGACTGTCGAGGATTGTTTCTAATTTGCCAGGGGGCGTAAATTGAGTATCACTATTGTGTGGAGCAATTCCGGTACTAACACTATAAACCTGTTGACTAGCGATCGCGGGTTGACCATTTTGGAGCGTTTTGGTGTCCGTTGCGGTGAAGATGATTTTTTGACTGTGGCTATCAACTTTGAAATCAGTCACAACTAACCCTGCGGGGGTGATAGTGATTGATTTCTGAGTCTTGAAATTGTAGATTACAATCCTGCCCCTGTCTGTTTCTCCACTGCTGATATAAGCGAACATTCGATCGGGTGTCCGAAATCGACCTGTAAATGGCACCATTTCCTTGCCAGTCTTCTTGCCAATTATCTCTTTAGCACCTCTCAAACTTACTTGATAGGTATTTCCATAGGGAGCTGGATGGGAGAGGGTATAAGCCAATCTAGACCCAGCCCAACTGATTTTCCCAGGTAGTGGTGGCTGGATCTGAAGTCCTTTTTCGACGCTGGGACGATCGATTGATCGATTAAATGTCAGCGTAAATGCGGTATCTTCAGCACTAATATTGCGATTTTGCCAATTGAAATCCCGCACCTGCGGCATTGTTTGATCGCCACTCCACAATAAAACTAGGGTGACAATCATCAATCCTGCCATCACTATCATGGCAATTCGATCTAGTGCTAGCAAGGGTTTTGTCGGGGTCACAGTTGTAGTGAGAAAGTGTGTAAAGGGATAGAAGAGAGCTGATTAACCGTAGTGGGAGAGTCAAGAGGATTGGATCGATGATTCACTCTTGATAAGGATTTTTCGGAATCGGAATTGGTTTAATATCACTAGCTTCGATTACTAGTTGACGATTACCAGCAAATGTCTCGACGATCGCTTTGCCTGTGACTTGGAACCAACTATCTTGGGGATAGGTTTGGCGAGTACCTACAAATTTGACTGTTACTGCGACAGGATAAACATCTGCGGCACAGCAAGTAATCACAAATCTCGATAACAGCAGGTAATTATCTGGAAGATCTTTAGGGTGGAAGACAAATCCATTAATATTCACTTTTTGACCCAAATATGCATCAGGTTCTGGGTAGTTATTGATCGTTCTGACCCAATCTACCAAAGTTCTAGATTCTGGTTTGACTGCGACTCGAAAAGCTTTGGTTTGACTGCGGGTGACAGTCACAGCTTCAGCCGAAATACCGCGTTGAATGGCAGTATGACTCGTAAATAATTTAGGCGTAATAATTAGTCCAGTGATTGCAGTACCCAACAGTAACATTGCGGTTATGGATTGAGGTAATAAGCTAGCGTGCAATTCTGGAGAGCTAACAATTTTTCCTCGGTATAGTCTCCAGCCTTGAAGGATCCCAATCAATAATAAACAACCTCCCGTAACTTTTACAAGGAGAAAATAACTGGGATGGATGAGAATATATAAAGTGCCATCGATCGCATATTTGAGCAGTAAAATTCCCCATGCAGTGATCGCCATGATATCTAACCATGACTTCCGCAGATTGGAGCGATCTTTGGGGGTTTTAGCTGACATGGAAATTGACGAATAGGGTGAAAATAAACGTTAATTGAGTCACGATCACAAATAGGTAGAAAATTGCTTTAGGCTTGAATATTGATAACATTAATCCGATACTCTTGAGATCGAACATCGGTCCAAATACCAAGAATGCGAGGAGCGAACCGCTAGTAAATGTCGCCGCAAAAGAGAGTGCAAAAAACGAATCTACTGTGGAGCAGATCGAAATCGATCCAGCCAGCAACATCATCACAACAATCGATAAAATCGGTCCCTCCCCCAAACTAACAATTAGCTCTCTTGGTGTCAGAGTTTGAATTGCTGCTGCGACTGCACTACCTAATACTAATATACCTCCCAATTCTCGTAGCTCCTGAACCACATTGTCCAGGACTAAATTAATATTCTCGCGGATCGATCTTTGTGGCGGCTGAATCAGATCTTGAGTCATCCTGATTGAGGCTGCGCCACCATTACCCAGCATAAAATCACCTCCATCTAAAAGACTAGAACCATTACTAACCAGAGGTTGAGCACGAATCATCCCTAAAGCGATCGCGGGCTGAAGAATCGGCTTAAGATCCTTTTGGACGCTAAAAATATAACCGACAATTGTCGCAATTAACAGCGAGAAAATTACCCTTAGTACTACGATTTCTGGTCGATCGTGAAAGGCAATCCAAGTTGACCAAATTACAATTGGATTAACTGTTGGTGCCGCCAGTAAAAAGCCAATCGCTACTGGCATTGGCACCCCCTGCATAATTAATCGCCGCGCGACAGGTACATTTCCACACTCACATACTGGAAATAAGAATCCAATACAACTACCTGCAAATGCCCCTAAAATTGGCTGTTTGGGCATGTGTGCGATCAACCATCTTTCGTCAATGCAGATCAGCAGGATGCTCGACAACAACACTCCTAGCAATAGGAAAGGGATAGCTTCTACTAATAGGCTTAAAAATAGGGTAAATGCATTGTTAAGCTGTTCCATTTTCGCCGTTAGTTATTTGTTAGTTGTTGTTGGTTATTTACCCCAAATTGTTCCCGTAGGATCAGGATCAAGATTCTAAGTGTGTTCCGGCTTTGCTTTAAAACTAGGTAAATAAATCTCCAATAATCCGGCTGGAGGCAAAATTTCAATTCGCCGATTAGTCAGATCGACTGTTGGCACGATTTCTTTGACAAACGGCACCATTGCTTCAGCCGTTTTGCCATTAGCCTGAGTTGCGCTAATGACCAAAATTTCATGTCCAGCCGTAAAAATATCTGTAACTACACCAACTTCTACCCCTGTTGCCTGATGAAAAACAGGTAAACCGATCAAATCCTGACTATGATACTCTCCCGATCTCAATTTTGGTCGATCGGTTGTCGGTAATAGTAACATTTGTCCTTTCAAATTTTCGGCTTGGTTGCGGTTGAAAATACCATCTAACTGAACTACATAAAGATTTCGTCCAGGAATTTCATAGCCTTTTTTCAACTGGATCGATCGAGGCTCCAAATCCTGACTACCCCACAACCAGCGTTCCCCAGCCTGCTCAAATCGTTCGGGAAAATCCGAGTTTGGATGTACCTTTACTTCACCTTTAATTCCCTGCGCGCCAACGATCGAACCGATTTCCATCCAGCCATCAGGTGGCGACAATGGAGCTTTGCCTGAGGCTATTTC
Organism: Synechococcales cyanobacterium PMM_0072; assembly: GCA_949127675.1. Taxonomy (GTDB): domain Bacteria; phylum Cyanobacteriota; class Cyanobacteriia; order Cyanobacteriales; family Chamaesiphonaceae; genus Chamaesiphon. The sequence goes on along the minus strand of CASBPY010000296.1, from coordinate 7,754 downwards.
AGGGGTGGATTGAGACGGTTGATTAGTCATGAATCAGTCAGTTGGTGAGAGGAGATCGATCTACATGTTAAACCACAACGATCGACCTCGAACATTTCAGATCTTCAGGGAATTATCAAAATGGCTAACGATCGACCAGTTATCAAACTGTCTACGCTCAAGATCGATCAATAGTTTTTCCGTTTAATATTAATGTATCGACACAGATAAATTATGTTTCAACTATTAAGTCTAGGAGATAATTAATATGCAACAGATTGGTTCTCAAAAAGATAGCAATGCTTGGATTTTTCAAACTTGGGCATCATTTGCCCTGTCGATTGGGATGACGACTACAGGGATTGTTTATTTACCTGTAGACCTATGGGTCAAAGGTTTTATGGGGATGGGATTGGGTTTCTCAGTAGCTTCTACTTTTACATTGGCAAAAACACAAAGAGATCTACATGAATCAACGAAATTAACATCAAAGATTGAAGAAGCCAAAGTCGAACAGATTCTTTCTCAACATGGCATGCTCAAATAATAAGTTGTGTGGCTTGGCTACTTATTCACTAGCTGCTGGTTGTCTTTTGACTTTAGGCACGGGTTGAATGGTCGAGCTACTTTTTTGAATTTTATTATTAGTACTGGCTGCTGGCTGCGAATTTTTCTTGGGCTTACTTGTGGAAGTTGGCTCTTTTTCTGTTGCTATTCCAGTTAATGCTTGTAGAACTTGAATTCTATCCTGGAAAATTACTTTGTTATTTTTCCGAATCACCAGTCTATTAGCAGCAATCGTGTAATTTGTATCACCGTTATCTGCTGAAAATTGAGTGCGATCGTAATAGCGTAGCCTCAATGTAATGCCTTGTGTCCCATCTTTTGCCAGTCCAACATAGTGAGTTGGATTTTTAGCACCACAAATATATAGTAAATAGTCTCTAGAAGTCGCCCGATACATTACTTTAGTATTGTCAGGACACACGGAAGTATTTGCAGTGTTGGCTTCTCGATTAACACCAGCCGATTTTGACGGTGCAACTGATGAAGCTACTGGAACATTCACAGCTTTTACCGTAGAATTGTTTCGACTACCACCGGATGGCGTGCTGGTGCGATCGATAATTGCCACATTGCGGAATTTAGCATTGGCACTCACGCCTCCAGTCAGCGGAATCTGTAATAATGCCACTTGAGTTAAAGTTACAGGTACTTTACCAAAAACAAAGCTTGCTTTGAATGGAATATTTTCAATTAGTTCCGTTTTGATTGAGTTGTTTTCACTACTGCGGTTAGCCAGTCTGATGCTAGTCGGGTAATATTCATTACCTTCTAGATCGACTAACTTAATTGTATTACCATTGATATCTATTAATCGATCGCTACTTTTACTAGTCAAGATCGCTTTGCAAACAATATCTTGCAATTTTCGCGTACAGTCTTGAACGACTACTTTGATTCGATCATCTTCATAGACAGATGGATTACTCTGGACAGTTTTACTCGGCAACTGAGCCAATAGCTGATTTGGATATAGACAGCTACTCATCAAGCTGAGTAGCCCAATACTAACGATTAATTTAGTAGTCATATTGTTTGTGTATAGATGCACGCTATTTTCGTAGAGATCGGATCGCAATTAGCTTTCAAAAGGTGATGCAGAGCATCAGTATTTCAATCGATTGTTACTAGCTTGAGCCTATCTTGAACATCTCAGTATCTTAGCTATCTGGCGATCGCTAAAGAGTGACAATTCGATACCTTACAGATAGAGACTTTAATTAAATTGTTCCATAAAGCGATCGACATCTTCAATAATTCGGGTGAGTTCCACTTCACTACTGACTCGGATCCGATCGTCACGGAGTGTAATTAATACCTTGGCAACAAAAGGATTCGCCCAGATATTTGGATTGCAGAACATTTCCAAGAAAACGTCTCCGGTATACTGATACTCGATCGGTTTAGACTGCCTTGGCTTACCTCCACCGCCAGATGTTTCGGCTGTCTTGGCTTTGAGCACTTGGACGACTTCATTGAGCTTTGCCTGCAATTCTTGTGCCGCGGTAAGGCTAAATCCACAGGATACTGAGCCACCAGCTAAGTTGAACACCAATTGAGCTGCCATAATTTTTGTCTAATAAAATTTGCTTGCGATCATCTGATTTTACTGCCTATTTGCCAGCGACTATCCGAGTCATCGCTCGAATATCATCCAGTCTCAAGCTAACAGACTACTGCACAATTTTTGCCCAAATTTATAGACAACTTCGATTTACTAGTGTAGAATTGGAGATTGTGGTCTGAAACTTTCAGCTTTAAAGCTGTGACTGCGGTGAATCGGCTGAATTCATAGATACTAAGTGGCTTGCTACTCCAGTCTATTCAGCAGCAAAACGATTCCCAATTGATACCTTGTCCCTTGTTAAGTGAAAACTTATTGCCCGCGACGCATTTAGATTTTGTGCGAAAGCATACAAAATAGATGCTAAAGTTAAGCTGGATTGGTAAATATAAGTCAAACCCACAGATGGACGCGCCTGCCGGTGGAAGTCCATCAAAATCCTGATGTCTCAAATATAAGGAAACATATTAAACCGTGTCTATCGGTATTCTCGGCACCAAACTCGGCATGACCCAAATTTTCGACAAAGAGACAGGGAGAGCAATTCCTGTCACCGTCGTTCAAGCAGGTCCATGCACAATTACACAGATCAAAACCAAAGCCACAGATGGATATAGCTCCATCCAAATTGGTTTTGATGAAGTCAAAGAAAAAGCACTCAACAGACCAGAACTCGGACACCTCAAGAAATCTGAAGCTCCGCCACTGCGTCACCTCCAAGAATTTCGGGTAGATAGCACTGACGAGTGGACACTCGGACAAGAAATCAAGCCAGATCTTTTCACTGTCGGTCAACTTATCGACGTTACAGGTAACAGTATCGGTAAAGGTTTTGCAGGTTGGCAGAAACGTTGGAACTTTGCCCGTGGACCAATGACTCACGGTTCTAAAAATCACCGCGAACCTGGTTCGACAGGTGCTGGTACCACACCTGGTCGTGTCTATCCTGGTAAGAAAATGGCTGGGCGACTAGGTGGTAAACGGATCACCGTCAAGAAACTAGTCGTAGTTCAAATTGATGTCGATCGCAACCTCCTATTGATTGAAGGTTCTGTTCCTGGTAAACCAGGCGCACTGCTGCGGATCGTGCCTGAAGTCAAAGTTGGTAAGTAGTTACAGTAAGTAGGATCTGGAGATCGAAATAAATAGTTATGGCTAATTGCGTCATCCGCAACTGGCAAGGCGAGGAAGCTGGCTCTGCCACCCTCGAATTGGCTGTTGCAAGAGAAGAAAATGCTTCTCACATCGTCCACCGTGCCCTAATTCGGCAGACCAACAATGCTCGTCAAGGTACTGCCTGTGCCAAGACTCGTGCTGAAGTTCGTGGTGGTGGTCGGAAACCTTGGAAACAAAAAGGTACTGGACGCGCTCGTGCGGGTTCGATTCGTTCTCCGCTCTGGCGTGGGGGTGGTGTGATTTTTGGACCAAAGCCCAAAGATTACAACATGAAGATGAACCGTAAAGAGCGAAGACTTGCTCTTCGGACAGCACTGATGAGTCGGGTTGAAGACATCATCGTAGTTGCTGACTTTGCGACTAATGTAGCTCAACCAAAAACTAAAGAGTTTGTCCAAGCGATGACTCGTTGGGGTGTACAAGCTGACAGCAAAGTACTAATCATCGTTTCGGAAGTAGAAGACAATACTTTATTGTCGGTTCGGAACATTGCCAAAGTAAAAATGATTTCTGCGTCGGGACTCAACGTATTCGATCTCCTCAATGCGGATCAGATTGTTGCTACGGCTGAAGCAATCGCCAAAATTCAGGAGGTTTACAATGACGATTAGAGTTGATGACCGTGACTTACCCGATTTAATTCGGAACGTGATCGTGACCGAAAAAGCGACCACAATGATGGAACAGAACAAATACGTTTTTGACGTAGTTCCTCAAGCCAATAAGACCCAAATCAAAGCAGCGATCGAATCCCTATTTAATGTCAAAGTTAAACGGGTAGATACTCAGAATCTCCCTCGCAAGACTCGCCGCGTTGGTAAATTCTTAGGTGCCAAGCCTAAATACAAACGTGCTGTAGTCACAATCGTTGCAGGTCAAGAGATTATCCTCTTCCCTGAAGTGTAACTAGAGATTGTCAATCGACAGAGGGTGAACTGACGCACTGCATCTTTTATCCTATTCACTATTCACTATTCACTATTCACTAAATCATGGGTACCCGTTCTTATCGGCCGTATACGCCCAGCTCTCGCGAAACCGTAATTTCAGACTTTGCTGAAATCACAGCGAGCAAGCCGGAAAAATCTCTACTCGTTTACAAACACCGCGCTAAAGGGCGTAATAACCGTGGTGTCATCACTAGTCGTAGACGTGGCGGCGGTCACAAACGTCTCTACCGGATCATTGATTTTCGTCGTCAAGACAAAATCAACATCCCCGCAAAAGTAGCTACAGTCGAGTACGACCCCAACCGGAATGCTCGGATTGCGCTCCTCTTCTACAGAGATGGTGAAAAACGTTACATCTTACATCCAGTTGGATTAGAAGTCGGAACTGAAATCATCACTGGACCAGAGTCCCCATTTGAAATCGGTAACGCTCTACCACTAATTAATATCCCATTGGGTACGACTGTTCACAGTATCGAACTCACAGCAGGCAAAGGTGCTCAGATAGCTCGTTCTGCGGGTGCTGCGGCTCAACTAGTAGCAAAAGATGGTGACTACGTTACCCTCAAAATGCCATCTGGTGAAGTGCGGATGGTGCGGAAAGAATGCTACGCGACCATCGGACAAGTCGGCAACACCGAAGCCCGTAACACCAACGCTGGTAAAGCAGGCCGGAATCGTTGGAAAGGTCGTCGCCCTAAAGTTCGTGGTAGTGTCATGAACCCTTGCGATCACCCACATGGTGGTGGTGAAGGCCGCGCACCAATCGGTCGTAGCGGGCCTGTTACTCCTTGGGGTAAACCTACCCTAGGTTACAAAACTCGTAAGAAGAATAAGGCTAGCAGCGCACTCATTATCCGCCGTCGCCGTAAATCCTCCAAACGTGGTAAAGGCGGTCGTCAGAACTAAGAGAGTGGATAGTGGACAGTGGATAGTGAATAGCAAAATCAAGAACTATTCCTTATTCACTGTTCACTCCCAGCCAATCGCAGGCCAATCTATCCACTATTCACTATTCACTATTCACTAAATTATGGGTCGTTCTCTTAAAAAAGGACCTTTCGTCGCAGATCATCTGATGACAAAGGTAGAAAAAATGAATGCGTCTGGTCGTAAAGACGTAATCAAAACTTGGTCACGCGCTTCGACAATCTTGCCCCAAATGGTTGGACATACGATCGCAGTACATAACGGTCGTCAACACGTTCCTGTCTTTGTTTCAGACCAAATGGTCGGACACAAATTAGGTGAATTTTCGCCAACACGGAACTATCGTTCCCACTCAAAGGGAGACAAAAAATCCGGTAGATAATTCAAAGTTAATCTTGAATTTTAAACGCTGGATTTAAACAGGAAAAATTATGGCGATCGATAACAAAACAGAAATTAAAGCAGTTGCGAAATATATTCGCATGTCTCCCTTCAAAGTACGTCGGGTACTAGACCAGATTCGGGGACGTTCCTACCGCGAAGCCTTGATTATTCTTGAATTCATGCCTTATAAAGCATGTGAAGAGATTATCAAAGTATTGCGGTCGGCTGTAGCCAATGCTGAAAATAACAATGGGATGAATCCAGCGAAATTAGTAGTTTCTACTGCTTTTGCTGATGGTGGCCCTGCACTCAAACGCTTCCGCCCCAGAGCGCAAGGTCGTGCTTACAAAATCCGCAAACCGACATGTCACATCACCGTGGCAGTGGCGGAAATGAACTAGGGAGCATAGAAAAAAACATGGGACAGAAGATTCATCCAATTGGTTTTAGACTAGGTATCACGCAAGAGCACCGTTCGCGGTGGTATGCAGATAGCCGACGCTATTCCGAAGTTCTCAAAGAGGACTACATCATTCGTCAACACATCGAACGCGACACCACACTCGCAACTGCGGGGATTTCCAAAGTTATAATCGAGCGTAAAGCCGATCAAATCGAACTAGAAATCCACACTGCTCGCCCAGGTGTCGTCGTCGGTCGTCAAGGTAGCGGTATCGAAGTAATTCGCCAAGCTCTACTCAAGAAACTCGGTGCTAGCAGCAACGGTGCTGAACGCCAAGTGCGGATCAACGTGATTGAGATTGCCAAAGTTGACGCTGATGCAGCCTTAATCGCTGAGTTCATCGCGCAACAGCTATCTCGCCGCGTATCCTTCCGTCGGGTTGTCCGTCAGGCAATTCAACGAGCGCAACGGGCAGAAGTTAAAGGGATCAAAATCCAAGTCGGTGGACGGCTCAATGGAGCTGAAATCGCCCGGACTGAATCCTCCCGTGAAGGTAGCGTCCCGCTCCATACGCTCCGTGCTGATATTGACTACGCTTCTAAAACCGCAGACACCACCTATGGCATCATCGGTGTCAAAGTCTGGGTCTTTAAAGGCGAAATCATCCCTGGACAAGAAAATCTCGATGCACCTGGTGCAGTTCAACCCAAACGTCGGCAGAACCAACAACGTCGCCGTCAGTTTGAAGATCGCTCTGATGAAGGATAGGAATTGAAACATGTTAAGTCCTAGAAGAACAAAGTTCCGCAAACAACAACGCGGACGCATGACTGGTATGGCTACCAGAGGAAATGAAATCGCTTTTGGTCAGTATGGACTACAAGCGATCGAGCCATCCTGGATTACTTCTCGTCAAATCGAAGCTTGTCGGCGTGCCATGAACCGCTATCTCAAGCGTGGTGGTAAAATCTGGATTCGGATTTTCCCTGACAAACCTGTCACCATGCGCCCAGCAGAAACACGGATGGGTTCCGGTAAAGGTTCTCCTGAGTTTTGGGTAGCAGTCGTCAAGCCAGGTCGGATCTTATTCGAGATTGGTGGCGTTGCCGAAGACATTGCTCGTGAGTCCATGCGTCTAGCGATGCACAAGCTCCCGATTAAGGTCAAATTTATTGTCAAAGCACATTTAGAAGACGAAGCGGATTAAGGTTATGGCTCTGCCAAAAATTGCCGAAGTAATAAACTTAACCGACGAAGAATTAGCTGCTGAGATTATCGCGGTCAAACGGAATCTGTTTGATCTGCGCCTCCGCCAAGCTACCCGTCGGTTAGAAAAGACCCACGAATTCAAACATAACCGCCATAAATTAGCGCAGTTATTGACCGTGGAACACCAACGTAAGACCGTCAAGGTTTAGTCCACTCAATACACAAGTAACTACATAAAATGGCAGCAAAAGAAAGAGTTGGCATCGTTGTCAGCAACAAAATGCAAAAAACGATAGTGGTATCGATCGAAAATCGTTCCGCTCACTCGAAATACGGCAAAGTAGTTGTCAGAACCAAAAGATACAAGGTTCACGACGAAGAAAACCAATGTAAAGAAGGCGACAGAGTTAAGATTTCCGAAACCAGACCTCTAAGCCGCACCAAACGGTGGACACTCGCTGAAATCCTCAGTACCAAAGCCTCCTAACTAGCCCCTGGTGGGGTTTAGGAATGGTGGTGGCTGGTGAGTAGCATTAGGACTTAATTCCCTAATCAACTGCTCTCTTTCCTATCCCCTACCCCCTACCCCCTATCC
>CASBPY010000295.1 GCA_949127675.1 Synechococcales cyanobacterium PMM_0072 | reverse complement strand
GTGTGAGAATCTGTGTACCTGTTAATCTAAGGCGAACAGTCGGTTGGTAAAAAACCACGTTCTAACAGGGGGATGAGAGCCAGAAAAGCTAAGATCCAAAGTCGCTCTGGACAAACAGGCTGATTCGCATGGATCTGAGCAACATTACGCTTAGCTTGTTTCATACCCATACTCTCTCGAAAGGTGAACTAGTTTTTGTACCGTTCGTTCGGTCTATAAATACTGTACCGTTCGTTCGCTATAATTGTCAATAGGTAAATTAAACTTTCTTTTTTATGTCGAAACAAACCTATGTACCAACTCTACTCCAACTGTTTCGGCAGTTTGGTTATGAGGGCGTAACGATCTCAAAAATCTCCCAGGCAACTGGATTGGGAAAAGCCAGCCTTTACCATCACTTCCCTGGTGGCAAGGCAGAGATGGCAGAAGCTGCCCTAACGCAGGTTAATCTGTGGCTAGAGACGAGTATTTTGCCGCTGCTTGGGAACGATGAAAAACCGATCGATAAATTCCAGGCGATGTGCGCGGAAACGAATAGTTTTTTTAATGAGGGACAAAATTCCTGTCTGTGGGCGGTTTTAGTATTAGAAGCATCGAGTGACGATCTGTTTCACACCCAAATTAGGTGGGCATTTTCGCAGTGGATTGAAGCGATCTCCAATGTTCTGATTGCAGCGGGATTGGATGAAGCATTAGCAAAACAACGCGGCGAGGATGCAATTATTGCTATTCAGGGCGCATTAATTCTGTGTCACGGTTTGAGAGATTTTGCACCGTTCGATCGCGTACTCAAACAGTTACCACAGCGACTCTGTGAGGGAATCTGAGAAATTGGTGAGATTTAACTGAGTAGAATTTCAGCATAAATTCAGGAAATAGATCGATCTAATTCAGAGAGCTTTCAGTACTGGCTGCGATAGTTAAATCAGTGAACCAGTCAGGTTCATCTGAAACACACACTATATCGATATTTAGCAGGATACTCTTATGAAATTAACTTCGTTGGTTACAAGCGTCGCACTTTTGGGCTTAGTTACTGTCGGTTATGTTACACCTGGAACATTCGCTCCATCGATCGGGATAGTTGCTAGTGCGGCTGAAGGACCATCTGTACAAGAGAAAATCAGCTTAATTACCAAAAATAAAGGTCAGATTGGTGGTGGCGATCAACTACGTCGATTCTTCTATGGTGATTTAGAACCACTTGGAGTTCAGCCTGGTGGAGCAGGAATGGTTGTCAATTTATACAACAAAGCAAATAACGTCACTTTCTCCTATTGTGCTACTTATGATGTGGTAGTTGCTGTTAAAAAGGGCAGAGTAACTGCATTCCCAGCAAGTGAAGTTAAATAACAACTTGATTTTCTAGATTGCAGTTATTAGTATGAACACCATACATTTAGAGAGGTAAAGACAAAAGTAATCTACCTTTATGATTTGTCTCTTTAATTTTATTAGAGGTTAAGCCGATCATTTAGGATCGTTATAATTATCAATTATCAATTAATTAAAAGAGGTACCTTCATGGATAGAGATACGATTTTATTACTACATCCATTTATTGCTGTTGTTGTGGTATTTCCATTAATTGGCATAGTGATGAATCGTGCCCTCCAAACTCGCCAGCGGCGGTTGCAGGTATCGACTGGAGCTAAAAGTGCAATTCCGCCCAGTGCGGGGCCAGAACACGCTCAATTAGGTCGGTGGCTAACTGGTTCGGTGGTGGGTATCGTCTTAATTGCATTTGCAAATGATGTGTTCGGCCATATTGTAGATAAACAAGTGTGGGTAAAAAGTCCATTCCAAGCGATCTTAATCAGCCTGGTTTTTGTGGCGGCGATCGCATCATTATCATTACTTTATCGTGCCAAAACTAGACTGTGGCGGAGTGTATTTGCCATTCTTACCAGTGTTGCGCTGATTGTCCTGGGTAGTCAGGATGGTGTTTATCGTAATGATGCCCAATGGTATATTTCTCATTACTATTACGGTGTTGCTGCGGCAATACTGATGATTTTTTCTCTCGCGATCGTCAGAGAGATCTATCAAGATCGTACTCATCGATGGCGGAATATACATATTATTTTAAATTCGATCGCCTTGCTCCTATTTATCGGGCAAGCTTTTACTGGAGTTAAGTCATTGCTAGAAATTCCCCTGGTTTGGCAGAAGCCTTATGTTGGAAAGCTCTACGAGCAACAATGTGACAAAAAACCTTGTACCATTCAGTCGGCTCCATCTCTAAAAATGCCCAAATAACTTCCCCAGCGCAGATAATTAGTAAATGGGCACTACAAACAAAGGCGAAGGAAAAACCGATGATAGCACAACATATCCTGTTGGTAGAAGATGAAATCAAACTCGCCCGATTTATCCAACTGGAATTGGAAAGCGAAGGTTATCGCGTCAGTGTGGCACATGATGGGATGTCAGGATTATCGCTCGCGAGAGAGTCAGAGCCAGATTTAGCAATTTTGGATTGGATGATGCCAGGGCTGACTGGAGTAGAACTTTGTCGGAGACTGCGATCGACGGGAATTAAGATTCCGGTGATTTTGCTAACGGCTAAAGATGAAGTTGGCGATCGGGTGACGGGTTTAGATGCTGGAGCCGATGATTATTTGGTCAAACCGTTTAGTATTGAGGAATTATTAGCTAGAATCCGCGCTCATCTGCGACGCACGCAAGATACGGATACAGATCTGTTGCAGTTTGAAGATTTGAGTCTCAATCGCCGTACTCGTGAAGTCCATCGGGGGCAAAGATCGATCGAGTTAACCGCTAAGGAATTCGATCTCCTGCAATACCTAATGAGTCATCCGCGTCAGGTATTTACTAGAGAGCAAATCCTCGAAAATATTTGGGGTTATGATTTTTTGGGAGATTCAAATATTATTGAGGTCTACGTTCGCTATCTACGGTTGAAGTTGGAGCAGGAAAATGAGAAACGATTGATTCATACCTCACGCGGTGTTGGGTATTCTCTGCGGGAGTAGTAGTCAGTCATTCTAATTTGACCGTGAAGAGTATCTAAAGGATTGCAACGATCCAAATTTATGTTGTCATGGGAGAGTATATTAATTCAGCAAACTTGCGATCGTCCTTAGCTAATTTATG
>CASBPY010000294.1 GCA_949127675.1 Synechococcales cyanobacterium PMM_0072 | reverse complement strand
TCCCAATTCCCTCATTTCCCCTTCTTATGCCCCAACAACCTCTCCTAAGCGTCCAAAACCTCTGGGTAACTTATCCCCATTCCGAGTCGAGTCAGCAGCCAAATGCGATCGAAGATGTCTCCTTCCAACTAACGGCGGGCGAAAAGATTGGCTTTGTGGGCGAGTCTGGCTGTGGTAAATCGACTCTGGGTAAAGCAATTATGCGACTATTACCGGAAGGTTCCCAGATTAAGGGCAAAATCTTGTTTGAAGGTAAATCAGTTCCCGATCTAGATCCTGAAGCCCTGCGTCGCTTTCGGGGGGAAGTAGTCGGCTTAATCTTCCAAGATCCGATGACGCGGCTAGATCCGTTGATGACAATTGGTAATCATTGCCTGGAAACTCTCCAAGCCCACGAACAAAATCTCACAAAACAACAAGCCAAGAGACGCGCTCTAGATACCTTGGCAGCCGTGAAAATCCCTGAAGAGCGGTGGAACCAGTATCCCCATGAATTCAGCGGTGGAATGCGCCAGCGGGTGGCGATCGCATTAGCTTTACTACTAGATCCCAAGCTAATTATTGCCGATGAGCCAACTACGAGTCTGGATGTGCGGGTATCGGCGGAAATCCTCAAGGAATTGACGCGATTGTGTGCAGAGAGACAGATGGGATTGTTATTAATTTCCCACGATCTGGCGACGATCGGGACTTATTGCGATCGAATTGTCGTGATGAACAAGGGACACAAGGAAGAGGAAGGCACTGTCGAACAGATTTTTGGCAATCCCCAGGCTGCGTATACCAAAACTTTATTGAAATCAGCGTTACATATTCAATCGGAGCGGGAAGTTGTCAGTCCGGCAGGCTTATCACTGGCGAAACAACAGAAACCAATTCTCACAATTGAGAGGCTCCAGAAATATTACACGATCGAAACTAGTTTCCTACAACGACTATTTACCAAAGCTAAAACCGAAACGATCAAAGCTGTTGATAATATCCAGCTCGAACTTTATGAAGGGGAAATCTTCGGCTTAGTCGGCGAATCCGGTTGTGGTAAAAGTACCCTCTCCCGCACCATTCTTCAATTAATCCCGGCAACAGGCGGTACAGTAACATTTTGTGGTGAAGAACTCACCGGACTATCTCCCAAAGCAATTCGCACCAAACGCCGAGAGATGCAAATGATCTTCCAAGATCCCAGTGCATCGCTCAATCCGATGATGACAATTGGCGACAGTATTGCCGATGCTCTAAATATCCACGAAATCAACGCTACCCCACGAGAAACAAAATCTCAAGTACTAGCGATGTTGGAGCGAGTGGGCTTAACTCCCGCGTTAGAATACTTCGACAGATATCCCAACCAACTTTCCGGCGGACAACAGCAACGAGTCGGTATTGCCCGCGCCCTGATTACCAAGCCCAAACTAGTAATTTGTGATGAACCAGTGAGTATGTTGGATGCAACGATTCAATCAGAAGTCCTGGATCTGATGCTAGAACTCAAGCGGGAAGATAATCTCACCTATTTATTTATCACTCACGATCTCTGGTTAGCCAAGTTTTTGTGCGATCGGATTGCCGTGATGAATCAAGGTAAAATTGTCGAAATGGGCGAAACACAACAAATTTTTAGCAATCCGCAACAGGCTTATACTCAAGAATTACTAGCGGCGGCACCTCTACTTGCAACACGATGATCACCTCCTAACCGCAATTTTGACCCCACACATGCTAGGATTAGCCGCGATATCTATTCCATCGAGATTTAAGTGTCGAGCGACGATCATCGATCGATACTTAGTTAAAAACTGAGCTGCCAACAATGAAAACCTGGATTATCTTTTCAAGCATTGCCAGTATTCTGTCACTGATTTTTCATCTGAGTGGCAAAGGCTCTTATCTCCGTCAATTCACACTTCCAGCGACGATGGCACTAGTTGGATTTACCGTTGGTAAACATGAATCTAAAGTTGAAGAGGTTTCTAATTTAATTCAGCAAGATCCGCATTTATTGTTTATGCTGGTGCTGATCTTATTGCTATTTGGTATGACGATGTACTTAGTTGAATCAACTAGACCAGATGCAAAAGTATCATTTATCTTTCTGATCTTCTTGTCACTTGTCGCGATCCCACAACTAATCAAAACCTACAACGATATCGCCCCAATGGTGGCAACCCAGGACTATCTGGCTTTAGCACGAGTCAAGGAAGCTAGTGGCAATACCGATGAAGCGATTCGATATCTGAAGATTTATAGCAAACGGATCGATCGAGTTGAGTTGCAAAAACAAGTAGCTGAGAGAATCGATAGCCTTCGGAAGCAGCAGTTTAAAAGAGATTCAGCCACTAAAGATAAATTACCTAATTAGAGAATAGGGGATAGAGATTAGTGAATACAAGAATTACATTAATTAGAAATATCTAGGCATTACTTACTCTATCCCCTATCCCCTATTCCCTAAACTCGCTATCTACTTACCAATCTCCAATCAATCTGCATTGGCGCACCTTGATCGCCAATTTGCCAATTAATCGTGGCAACCTTAGTCATTCTATCTAAATTTTTGCGGAGATCTTCTCTACTATGGAAACCTTCTAATCGATCTACAGTGCCACCATTAGCAAATAAAATTAAAGTCGGTAGTGTTCTGAGTCGATAGGCACTTGCCAACTTGAGATTATCATCAGCATTGATATTAACTAATCTGATTTGCTGATCCCACCGCTCTTGAAAGTGAATCAATGTTGGCTGAATCACCTTGCACAATCCACACCAAGGTGCTCCGAAATTGACCAGCACGGGGATCGATGAATTGAGAACCTGTTCCTTAAAATTCAGATCTGTTACAAAGTGGATCATAAAAGGTGGTCAGTTTAAAGTCAAATTTTGTTATATAAGTAAATATTTTAACTCTAATCAGCTCGATCGGGTAATAGGGATCGGCGAGTAAGTGCTAGGGATCGACGAGATCGATGATAAATAAGCAGAATAGCTTAACAATTGCCAAATATCGATCAACCCTCTAAAAGGATACCCGTGCAGTCATCTCAACTAACCAAGGATGTCCCCACGCGAACAAAAACACAAAAGCAATTACACCCAGATAAGCCGGACGCAGAAACTCTGATAATTTTAGCTGTTGTCTGCCATCAAATACCGCCTGGAAGGGGATGATCGAGGTTCTTGCTTTGACTAGATCATATTCAGCTCCGTATCGCTGTCCCAGACGATAATCACCATGCCAGACGGCAAATAAGTGGTGTGCCATCAGCCCGATTGATGTCACCAAGGTAAAAGTACTGCCAATCCACAGCGTATGAGCGACACACCAGATCAATTGCCCCACCATTTGGGGATGTCGGGTAATTCGCATGATCCCTGTTTCGTAGATCCGAACTTGGGGTTTGACTACCGCAGCGACTTCGAGCAGATTAAAAGTTGCAGGATAGAGAAACAAAAACGAGATGAAAGACAGGATCCAAACTACTGGTTTGACGACTGGGAATCCCTGTAACTGCCATAACTGATAACCATCGTAGCGATGATTAAAAAAATAAATAATCAGAATGGTCGCAAAGGGAATACTTAGTAGGGCAAAGATCACCCGATAGAATCTCGCACCGATTTTACTCTCACCCCAGGAACGTAAAGCTGCCAATCCACTATGGACGATCGCAAAACCAAGTAATAAACTCAGCATAATCCCGTGGCTAATGGTCAATGAGTCTAAAGGCATTGTATAAATGAGGAACGAGCAACGAAATATCACCGTTAGTTAAGTTAACACAAAGATCGGGGAACTATAGATTAGATAGCAGGATCGAAATGTGTCTGAAGAGGCACGACGAACTTCTGAGGACTCTATGAAAATTCTTCGATAAACCTATGTTAGAGCAAGCTGCTGATGCCCTAAATCGTCAGGACTACAAGACCGCTGGTAAATTAATTGCGGTGTTAGTCGCAGATAAACCCGACGACCATCAAGTCCAACTGTACGCGGCAAAATTGCAAGAAGCAACAAATAAACTGGATAATGCCCTCGACATTTATCGTTTATTGTTGCAACATGGCCTCAACCATAAGATTACGACTGAGGCACGTCAGGGAGTCCAGCGAATTGAAGCAATCCAAGCCCAACAGCGAGCAAATGCGATAGCCTGTGCCAGAGCCGGAATTGAAGACAATATTGAGCCAGGATTTTTGATTCTAGAGCCGATATCGCAGGAGCAAAAGCAGATCGTGATTGAGCGATTTGCAGGGATTATGAATATCGATCCTTACAGTGCTAGACTTCAGCTTCCTAGTCGTGGCTGGCGACTGTATCGGGTCGGCCCGATGGGAGAATTAGAATTTTATCGCGACCAATTTCTGCAAGCAGGTATTCCCTGTTTCTGTGTCGCGCAACAGAGTATCCAGCAAATGTATACGTTTAATGTTAGTCACTTCCAGTCCTTTCAGCCAAAAGCAACGATCGTTTGTACCGATGATCGATCGGAATTACGAACATTTAATTTTAACTGGTCAGAAGTCACCCAGATCGTTACTGGTATGTTGCCGATTTTTGAAGAAGTGATGGAAATAGATGCCCGAAATCGGACTCACCGCAAACCGCGTACTCTTGACTACGTAGAGATCTGCGATCTACAATTACGCGATCGCCGCAGTATCTTTAGACTATGCTCGCAAACTTATGATTTCTGCGACTACAAGCAGCTCATTACTCAAAATCGGACCCAGTTCACTGGGGATTTGAGCACCCAATTAAGTGGCGATTTGAGTGGACTATTAAATGGTCAGAAGATTCCATCCACTAGTCGGGACAACTGGAAAAATCTCATGTCCCAAATCCGCGAACAAGTTGCTGAGATGCCGACTCAGGGTAACTTTACACCATTTGCCGAAACTGCGATCGGCTACACCGAGCTACTAGGACACATCAATCCCCATCTCGAACTGCTCCGTCGTGCCGACAGCCATTGGGATCGAGCTTTTCACCTCTACAGCTCTATCTCCATGTGCAAGGATTAACCACAAAGTTAATGCCTAAATCTCTGAATATCATAAAAAACTATTACTAAGCTGAGATCCAAGGTACCCACTAAGGGCACCCCTACACAATTAGCCTGTAGGGGTGCCCTTAATGGGTATCCAAAAATTTATGCTGTTACTAGCCTTTATTTATTGGTGCAAGAGGCTATTTATTTTTCAGCCTTGCGTTCTGAAGCAGTAGCTTTAAAAGCCTTTGGCTTTTCAACCTTACGAGCTAGATCTAAAAATCCTTTCATATTGGCTCCAGGCATCCGGCGACCACTAATAGAAGAAGGCTTGATCAAGTAGTCAGTAGCAAAGTTGGTAATTGCAGGTGCCGCAGGTGCTGGAGTCGCGGCAGGTACTGAAGCTGCTACAACTGTTGGCGTTTCAGCTTTTCCAGCAGCTCGCTTCGCAGCCTTGGCAGCTTTCTCTTCAGCTTTAGCTGCTTTCTTGTCGAGTGCAGCCGCTGTGCCTGTGGTAGGGGCTGTGGTCGCGGTAACGGCACTAGGAGCTGCTGGAGCTACTTCAGGAGTAACTACGACGGCGACTGGAGTTGCAACAGGTTGCGCCGATTCTTTCGCTTTGGCTTTCGCTTCTGGCTTTGAAGTAGCGTCCTCATCTTCTAACTGGAGAAAAAATCCATCATTTTTTTTGCCAAAGAATCTTTTAAACACGGTAAATTATCTCTCTTATTCACATAGCTTGAATTATCAAATTTGACTGCTAGCAAGTGCAAGATAAGATTACAAAGTTTAACAAAAATTCACGTTCCTCAGGCTTTGAGACACTCGATTAACTGTCACACCACCACTAATTTTGCTTAGATTGCCATCCTACAATCAAAAGTATCCAGAATCGATCTAAACTATCTCTAAACATGCAAGTAACTAGCAACTCGAAGCACAATCCGATCCTGCTTGTACATGGATTGATGGATACTAGCTATAAGATGCGGAAAATATCCAGCCATCTCCACAATTTGGGCTGGCAAGTCCTTGATATCGACCTCATCCCCAATAATGGCGATAGCAAGCTCGAAATATTAGCCAAACAGGTAGCGGATCTGATCGATCGAACCTTCTCCCCTGAACAGCCGATCGATCTGCTAGGCTTTAGTATGGGCGGCTTAGTCAGTCGTTATTATCTGCAACGCCTAGGTGGAATTGAACGGGTACAGAGATTTATCTCGATTTCGGCTCCCAACAATGGCACGATTGCTGGATACTTTTCCCAGCGTCCTGGCTGTATCCAAATGCAGCCAAATAGTGAATTCATCAAGGATCTCAATCGTGATATCGATCGATTGAATTTATTAAACTTTACTTGCCTATGGACACCATTCGATCTGATTATCTTGCCGCCCAATAGCTCTCAACTCGGGATCGGGACAGATCTATCGATTCCAGTCCTCGCTCACCCACTGATGGTAGCCGACGAACGTGTCCTCAAGGCAGTCACCCATGCACTATGTCAACCAGTTAGATCGCCAATTTGAGTAATATTAGTAGCTCCAAAGATCGCTTCACGATGAGTGTAATATTTAAATTCCAGTAAGTTGGCGAAAGGATCGACTAAAAAGAAAGTTCGATGCTCGGTAATCGCGCCAGAAAATCGATGCTTTGCCGCTTGATAAAATTTTAACTGGTGTAGCGTCGATCGATCGAGTAATGCTTGCCAATCAGCTAAAGTAGGAAACACAATTCCAAAATGACGCGGATAGATGCCAGATTGAATTGGTGAAGGCTGCTCATTGACATGAGCTACAAGCTGATGTCCATATAAGTTTAGAATAATGGAGTTGGTTGTTTCTCTCCCGACAGTGCAGCCCAGTCCATCAACGTAGAATTTTTTGGTGTCTGGGATATTCTCAATCGGGAATGCCAGATGAAAGATCATATCAGCCATATCAAAGGTCTCGATCGAGTATGTTAGATTTTAGTATAAATAATCCGTGGCTAGTCGCGATCGCCCTCAATTCGATTTTAATGCTAGTCTCGATCGTGATTCCCAAGAAGCTGCTCACTCCAGCAGGGACAATTAATGCTTGGGGATTAGGTGTCGTTGTCTGGGGAACATTGGGCTGGCGTGGTTATGCCGTAGTGATGTTTTATTTCCTAGTTGGTTCGGCAGTAACCCGCATTGGCATGGCTCAGAAAGAAGCTGAAGGAATTGCCGAAAAACGTGGCGGAGCCAGAGGGCCAGAAAATGTTTGGGGTTCGGCTTTTACTGCGACAATTTGTGCGATTGGTGTGGCGACAATTAAATTTGGTTGGCTGGATCCTAGCTGGGAATCACTCTTAATCTTGGGCTATGTCGCCAGTTTTGCGACTAAGTTGTCAGATACAACTGCCAGCGAAGTTGGTAAAGCCTATGGCAAAAGTACATTTCTAATTACAACTTTAAAGCCTGTACCTAGAGGCACTGAAGGGGCAATTAGTTTGGAGGGTACACTAGCTGGAATTATTGGTGGAGTATTAATTTCGCTAGTTGCTTATAGTCTAGGCATGATTACCTTTGCTGGCGTAATCATCTGCACGATCGCTGCTTTTGTAGCTACTAATATAGAGAGTGTGATTGGTGCCACCCTACAGTCAGATATCGATTGGCTCAGTAATGAATTAGTAAATGTGATCAATACCATTATCGGTGCAGTAGTAGCTATCTCGATCGCACTTATCTGGTATTAAGTATTAGTATATTACCAACTATCAACTATCAATCATTAACTAATTTAAGTGTCTCAAATTTCTATTGATCAATTAATTATTGCGGCTAAATCTGGTAATTTAGTTAGCTTCCCTACTGATACTGTTCCAGCTTTAGCAACACTTCCCTCATCTGCTGGACTGATATTTGAAGCTAAGCAACGTAGTCAAGATAAACCGCTAATTTTGATGTTAGGCGAAGTTAATGACTTATGGCAATTTACGACAGGGACGAATCAAGAAATTGAAATTTGGCAAGCAGTTGCCGATCAATATTTACCTGGAGCATTGACATTAGTATTGCCTGCATCCGAGTTGATTCCCGCTGTGATGAATCCGCTCAAAAATCAGACAATTGGATTGCGAGTACCTGATTGCGATATTGCTCGATCGATCTTACGTCAAACAGGTGCATTGGCAACCACAAGTGCCAATTTATCGGGTCAGCCGCCATTATTGACTATGCCTGAAATTAGTAATCATTTTCCACAGGTATTTGCACTCGATTGCCACAGCCAGACCAAAGGTGATCGAGATCTAGATCTAAACAGACCTACTATCGGACAGCCATCGACAGTAATCCAATGGAATAGTAATGGCTGGAAAATACTTCGTCAAGGTGCAGTTAATTTTATCGATAACTAAAAATAAACTCCGTTTACGAGATTGCAATCTTCGTGGCGATCGATATACCATCACCGATTGATAGTGCTGAAACATTGACTCGTGTATCGGCAACTAATCCGCGATTAAAAAGATCGATTCCTCTTGTGAAATCATCATTGTAAGTATCAGGGTTGAGAACTTTTCCTTGCCACAATATATCAGTGGTGATTAGCAATCCATTGGGGCGTAATAACTCGATCGCTCGCTGATAGTAAAGTGGATATTGATGTTTGAGTCCAGAAATCGTAATCAGGTCAAAATATTCGATCGGACTGCGATCAATCTCTCGATCAAGTAACTCCAATCCACTACCAATCTGAAAATCAATTCTATCTTCGACTCCAGCTTGATGCCAATGTGCGCGAGCAAGATCGAGATGTTTTCCCCCTACACCACAACTAATAATTTTGCCTGAAGTCGGCAATGCTAAAGCCATCGCCAAGGTAGAATAGCTACTAAAAATCCCCAGTTCCAATATACGACTAGCTCCGATCGATCTGATTAACAGCGCGATCAGTTGTGCCTGTCGTAAAGTCGGCTGCATCTGGGCAAGTGGATATTGTGCCGTAGCTTGCTGCAAGTTGACTAGCAAATCACTAGCTGGAGTAGAGATCGAGGTGATGTATCGATCGATCCTGTCCTCTACTCCAGTACTAGTTTGCTGGTGGAGACTTGGATGATGGGTTTCCACAAATTGACGGACGCAATCTTTACATTGATACCGTTGTTTTCCCCGATAAAATCCATGCTTTCGCAGCTTGGTAGATTGGCAATTAGGACATTTCATCAAGACTATAATTCAGATCTAATTAACTCCTACTGGGTGGTGTTTTGTTTCAAACTGTGGTGCGTAGGCTTGAAGGAGAGTACTAACTTGTTTGACCACTTCTTCGCCACCAGGCTTAGTGAGGGCTTGACGTTCGGGGAAGAATTCAGGACGATCCATATTTTGGGAAATTGCTGATTGAACCTGTTTGGCAATCAAATCCTGGAGTTCTTTCTGAGCACGATCTCTCTGGTAGCTAGCACCTTCTTCGGTAGTTGCATATAGAGGTGGCAGACGATTGAGCGCGTAAGCAGCAACATCACCGACATCTAATTGGATATCAGTATCGACCTCGATCGCGGTAATTTGACTGATAGTTTCGCTGATTACCAGTTCTTCCATCACGTTGATAAATTGTTTGCGCGGAACCGTGACGATTTCCCCAGCTAATAATGCACCCATCAAATGATCGAGTGCCATATACTCTTCTACAGACAGCTCTGCCGCGCTATCACAAATCCGCCCTACTTCTGCTTCCATCGCAGGTGTAAGATAGCCTTCTTCCAAAGCATGTTCTACGATCGCTTGTATATTCATCATTATGGAAACTGTTAATAATAATCCTGAATAGCTAAAGTGCCAACACTCTCGTCAGTTAAGCCACTATTTGTATTTATTATGCCCTTGGGATTGGAATTAGTAACATCTGGTTGGGAGTTGGGATAACGGGGGGACGAGGGGACATAGATATTTACAAAACTCCCAACTCCCAACTAAATCACTATTCACCATCCACCATTCACCATCCTCCAAACCCCTAATCGATCGAATTTGATCGCCATTGAACTGGATCGACTGCAACCGCGTTGACATACAAGCCCCAGTGCAGATGAGGGCCTGTAGAAGCTCCGGTGGAGCCAATGGAGCCGATTCGATCGCCTGGTTCGAGCATTTCGCCTTCTTCGACAGCGATTTTGCTCAGATGCATGAAGATGCTGACTACACCTTGTCCGTGGTCGAGTCCGACGACATTGCCATGTACGCGGAAGCCTTTTTTCTCATAGCCGACTAATACCACTCTACCCCCTGCTGGAGCCACAACTGCTGAACCATAGCCACCCGCATAGTCTAAGCCTCGATGGTAATAGTCCATCGCTAGTTCGCCATTGTAGTAACGACGCACGCCAAAAGGAGAACTTGTTCTGCCACTATTAGGGGCGATGAAATTACCCTGCCAGAGTTTTTCGGGACTGACAATAGCTTTAAATGCAGCTACCTGCTTAAGTTCCATTTCTGTTGCTTCAATCCCAGCCTTACCACCAGAAAAGTTAATCCGCTGGGTTTTGAATTGGCGATTGGCTACAGGTATTTTAAGGGTAGTTGTATCAGAATTACTGGAAATAGTCACATTTCGATCGCCGGGTTGTTCAAGTGGAGTCGTCGGAATCATTGCCCGAAACCGATTTGCACCGATGTTAAATGCTGGATAAGTCTTACCGCCAACCTGAATTGTTGGGGTGGTAGTCTGACCTGGAGATGGCGTAATATTGACCACCACAGTTTCGCCCAGACGTGGATTTGAGGGCGTAAAGCTGGCATTTAAAGCCATTCCAGGTACTTTGACTGCCGACCAGAGGACGATCGTCAGGACAATACCACCGAGCAAGGTGTATTGCCAATTGCGGAATAAAACTAATTTTGCTGCTTTCATAATCAGGAGTTTAATCGGGATTCTGGATTGGCGGTAGAACTTTAATCAAAAAACGATAAGAGAGAGCTACCCATCAGGGCAGCACAATTATATTGCGGGTGAGTAAGATTTCCGCAACAACCTAACTATATAAGTACCAACTAGCAACTTTACTGTTCCCACAGACTCCTAAAAACTCAGTATCCTAGTAAGTTAAGATACGTTAACTTAATTTTAAAAACTCTCATAATTATAAAAATCTAGTGTTAGAAGACTTTCGCCTAATCGTAGATTTAGTCTCCATCCTCGCAGCGGCTGCTGTGGGTGGAGTTGCGGCAGGATTGGCTCGGCTACCACCACTGCTGGGTTATATAGTCGGCGGCATTATCGTCGGCCCAACGGGACTAGGGATGATCAAAGAGCTAATCCAAGTTGAAACCCTAGCCCAATTTGGTGCTGCTTTTCTGCTGTTCGCCTTGGGAGTAGAATTCTCATTTTCTGAACTCAAGAAAGTCCAAAAAATTAGTTTGGGTGGTGGTGGACTCCAGATTCTGCTGACTATTCTGATTACTACGCTCATTTCTGTCAGTGTGGGCTGGGTTACTACGCCACAACAGGGCGTATTTTTGGGAGCAATCCTCTCTCTATCTTCGACAGCAGTGGTATTAAAATCACTGATGGAAGCCAATGAGACAGCAACTTCCCACGGGCAAGTGATGCTGGGAATTTTGGTCGTTCAGGATTTGGCACTGGGCTTTAT
>CASBPY010000293.1 GCA_949127675.1 Synechococcales cyanobacterium PMM_0072 | reverse complement strand
GGGAGGGGATTTCCCACCCTATCCCCTATACCCTAATCCCTATCCCCTAATATGCAAGGATCTGTATCTGACCAGGCTGAAATTAATATTGAAAGTGTAAGTGAAAGCCATGATAGTCATGGACATCACGAACATCCTGACTTTCGGATTTTTGGGCTGATTGTCTTTCTCGTGGCTGAGGGAATGATTTTCCTCGGATTGTTTATTGCTTATCTGGCATTTCGATCGATGGCACCGGAATGGCCGCCAGCAGGCACTCCAAAGCTCGAATTACTCCTACCAGGGGTGAACACGGTTATTCTGCTATCTAGTAGCTTGGTCATCCATCAGGCTGACACGGCGATCAAAAAGAATGATGTTAAAGGTTTACAGTTGTGGTTTGGGCTAACTGCGCTGATGGGAATTATCTTCCTCGGCGGACAGTTGTATGAATATAGTCATTTGGAATTTGGACTTCGCACGAATTTGTTTGCGAGTACTTTCTATGTCTTGACTGGATTTCACGGATTACACGTTACTGTTGGTGTGCTACTAATTTTATCGGTGTTATGGAGATCGATGAAAGGCGAACATTACGGTACCAATAATCATTTTGGTGTTGAAGCGGCTGAAATTTATTGGCACTTTGTTGATGTAATTTGGGTGATCTTGTTTATCTTGTTATATCTGCTGTAATCATCTTTGGTAAAAGTATAGACAACAGATGATTGAGATCAAAAAAACCGACTTCTCGAAGGAGTCGGTTTTTTTGTGAGTATTTTGTCGATTGAATCAATAATTACTAATTCTTGCCCAAATTTTGGCACAGTTGTCGAAAATCATCGCCACGCTCCTCGAAACTATTGTATTGGTCAAAACTGGCACAGGCAGGGGATAATAAAACGACTTTAGCTTGATGTTGTTTAGCAAGCTCGATCGATCTTATGACTGCATTTGCCATTGTTTCCACGATCTCGAAGTTAGTATAACCGATAGACTTTAATCGATCGGCAAATTGAGTTGCAGCATCACCAATTAATAATACTGCGGCTGCTTTTTGCTTGATCGTATCCAGCCAAGCTCCATCATCCCCTTCTTTCGCGGCACCCCCAGCAATCAAAATCACAGGTGCTTTAACCGCAGTTAATCCGACATCAGCGGCATCATAATTTGTTGCTTTACTATCATTGATATAATCAACACCTGCATAGGTGCAAATATATTCTAAGCGATGAGCAACACCTGGAAAACTGGCAACAGCAGATTCGATCGCATTATTATCAATTCCGGCTAGTTTGGCGATAGCTACAGCCATGAGTAGATTTTGGATATTGTGATCTCCAGGCATTTTTAGAGCATCAGCCAATAGTACTTTTTCCCCTCTAAAAGTCACCCAATTATCTTCGATCCAAATTCCTAATTCAGGGTTTGCTGGTAAATATTCTTTGCCTGCCGTGCTTGTCCAGCTAGCATCCTGCCAATCAAACTCACTAGTTTTCAATAAATATTCATCGTCACCATTCAAAATCTGATGCTGTGAATTACGCAATAGCTTGGCTTTAATTTCGTAATAATTTTCGACAGTTTTGTGACGAGCTAGATGATCGGGGGTTAATGTTGTAAATACGCCAATTCGTGGAGCTAAAGTCTGGGAAGATTCGATTTGATAGCTACTAATTTCCGCAATAATCCAAGCTGGACGTATCTCTAATAAGGCCAATTCGCAGGCAGCAAACCCGATATTACCACAGCCGATCGTTTCCAATCCCGCAGCTTTGAAAATTGCATCAGTTAGGGCTGTAGTAGTCGTTTTACCATTGGTACCTGTAATCGCTACCCAGGGAATATCAGAAAGATATCGCCATGCTAACTCCATTTCACCAATTGTATCTATGCTCATTGATCTAGCTGTGACTAGGGCGGCGATATCCCACGGTACACCAGGGCTAACAACGATTATATCTTCCGTGGTGGGTGTGAATTTATCACCAAGATTGACGTTAATTCCAAGTGTTTCTAGTTGTTGTTTTTGGATTTCGAGACTAGGACTATTGTTACTATCACTGAGGGTAACTGCATAACCATGTTTGGTTAGGAGTTTTGCAGCGGCGATACCCGATCGACCTAGACCAATTACAGTAGCTTTTTTCATATATAATTTCTCTAACCGCAGCGACACAAAGGGCGGAGGGGTTCGATCTCAAATAAATTTCCCCATCGTATTTTACTCGATCGGGAGTCTGTAAGTTTAATGAGTTCTGATCAGATATTTCGATTTAAGTAGTATTTGCACTATGATCCAATTATTCATCAATATAAACCGTTCAGAAATGGATCTAGATAAATGAATGAAATGATTCTCTCAAGCCCTGACTCTAGTAATGACTATCATCGAGAGCATATTTTAATTATGCTGGATAACTTAAAGCGATGGACAAATTACGATCTAATCAAAGAGTATGGGTTTTCACGGGAGACAGTGGGCGAACAGGTATTTCATGCAGACTTTTATCTATTAAGTCATAATACTGCGATCGATCCAGTTTTAACTTATGGCAATCAACAAGTATTAGCTCGATGGGAACTATCATGGCAAGAATTGACAGCCATGCGTTCTAGAGATACGGCCAAACCAGTCGATCAATCAGCTCGATCAAAGTTAATGATGCAGGTAAAAGCAAATAACTATGTTAATGGATATAGTGGGACACGAATCAGCAAAACTGGAAAAGAATTTCAAATATTAGATGGAATTATTTGGAATCTTTTTCTAAATGATGGCAGTTTATACGGACAAGCTGCTTGGTTTAAATCAGTCCAATCTAATGATTAGTTGTAAGCTAACTGCTACGTTTTCCCAATTCCAAAATCTGACTGTCCCCAGATTTCAGATAATAGTGAGTCTTGATCAGGTGTTAGTGCTGAAATAGTACCCCAGTGATGTGGTAGGATAATTCGATCGATCCAACCACGTTCATTTGCCGTAACTGGGGGCTGCTGTTTGTATGTATTAGCGATCGTTTGCAGATGTAACCTTAGCTCACCTAATAGTTCTGGTGTAAGTTGAGAATTCCTCTCAGTCTCACTTAGATATTTTGCTACTGCAAATATAACTTGATAGATGCAACATTCACGATATAGTCGAAGGTTTGTTCGATCGGTTGACATACTCAATCCTTGGGATAAAAGCCCAATCCAGTGATGAATATACTCTAAATCTGCCAAGCCTTCTGTTAAAACCAAAAGTTCTAAATTTAGCTGAGATTGTGGGAGTTGAATTTCAGATCGGAACCAATCCCAACATAGTCGAATAATTTGATTAAACAGATGCTGATTATCAGTACTAAATTCATGCCGCTTGCTAAATCTATTGCTCACCAAAAACGAGCAGAACGCAGGTAATTCGGCTTCTCCACCAACGATCGGTTCGATTCGATCAATTGAAGTAGATTGAGCAATTTCCGGCTGTATTGGCAGTTCTTGAGCTAGTTTTGCGAGATTAAGAGAAATAGTCCCACCGATTGTTCGATCTCCTGCTAGGACATCAGCTTGAGCTTGTTGGAGATTTTCTAAAGCTAGTAATGAAATCTCATTGATCCGATCGGGATGAGCAGAAAGTGCTGTCACAATTGCTGTATTGACTGCAAGAAATCCAGGTAGTTCAAATGATTCAGCAAGACTAATACAGATTTCGGTAATGCGGTGGAGACATGCGGCGATCTGCTGCGGATTATTACTCGCAATCACCGTGATTACTTCATCAATCTGTTCTTGAATGGTAGTTTCAAAAATTGAAGCAACAATATCAAAACCCAGATCTATCGAGGTTGGGAGCGGAATATCTGCTTCGCTCCAGTCACCTAATTTAACCTTTAATTGTTCAAGAGTTGTCGTCATCCGATCAAGAATTGCTGATTCGTCAATTTCACGATCCATGATTTGAGCATTCAAGCACTCATCTAATGCTGAATATCCATCTAAAAGTAAAGCTTGAATTGCTGTATCGATAGTTATTTCTAAATCATAAAAAACTCGCGCTACATCTTCAAACTCATGAGCAATTAGCTCAATAGTCGGCAATCCGACATTTGCCGCAGCACCTTTCATCGTATGCAATGCCCGCATTAAATTATGTACTTTGGCAGTAGTATGATCGCTCGGCAACGTGAGAATTTCATGCTCGATCGATCTCAGTAATTCTGGTGCCTCAGTCAGGAAGTAGGTATAAGCTTGGATCTGGATTTGGGAGTCGTTCATGATTGGAGCTATCAGACGGGAAAATGGAGTGAATTAATACTAGTTAAATACCAATTATCAATTATTAACTAAACAATTAAGATATCTATTTAAGGAACTATCGATTGCTGCTTTAGTGATTGGCTTGCAGATAAATTCCGATGCGCCAACTACTTTGGACCGCAGTCGATCCAGCAATCCATCTTTGCTAGTCAGAATAACAATTGGAGTTTTGGCGAGACTAGAAATTCGACCAATTTGGCCACAAACTTCATACCCATTTACTTTGGGCATCACTAGGTCGAGGAAAATCAGATCTGGCTTGTTTTCTAGTAATCTTGGTAAAGCTTGAGTAGAGTCCTGGATTGAAATAAATCGATAACCAGCGTCAGTAACAATTGATCTCATTAGTTCACAAATTTGGGAGCTATCATCAATACAAATTACTAGTTTGGCTTTAGTCGATTGTGTTGGCGGAGCCTCTTCTCGGAACGAGAATCTTGGATTAGGCGCAGATGAGAGCTTGATTGGACGATCTGCTAGTACTTTGTTGCTGATTATGGGCAACTTTAGATCGGGTAATTCGATCAGTTCGACAATCCCAGTTTGAATATAGCGAGTCAGAGATCGAGTTAATAATAATAAGTCCTCATCGATCTCGATCGCAATTTCGCGGAATGTGCGCTTACCTGTAATTACCTGAACTAAATTTTGATAAATAATCGGTGTCGTTTGACGATACAGTTGGACTGGATGTCTAATTACTGGTATTTTATTGGGAGAAATATTAGCTAATTTTTGCTTCTCCCAGTCTGCCCACTCTAATTCAGCTTGGGAAATCACTTCTTCAGTGTTTACCAAAATTGGTGGTCGGTTGATAAAGATTTCTGGTTGCGATCGAAATGATAATTTTTGGCCTTGTCCATACTGCAATAAGTCAAAAATTGTTTCCTGTGCTGCCGTCGTTAAGATGGCAGTCAGTTGGGACGAATTAATCTTTCCTGATGCGATTAAGGAGAGCGCACCCTGGTAATACCAAGAGGTTTTACTTTTTTGTTCCAATCCATCCCATGCTTGACAATTTGCCGCTTGAACTAATTCCTCAAGCCCAACAGCTCCGCAATGAGTGGACAATAGCCGTTGCCATAGTTGATTGGGTTGAATCAAGTCCAGACTCCAGACAATCTGCCCTTGGTAGAAGACAATTTCCCATGCTTGCCCCGATGGTACGGCAATATCCACCGTACCTGTAAATTCTCCCCAACTGAGATACTGGAGTCTACCGATCGAATTGCGTTGAAGGTCAACAGTCGTCGAATAGTGAAGATCATTGTTCATTGGACATAAAAATGGGATAGTCAAAGCAGTGGGGTTAAATACTCAACAATTGGGATGTCTAGTATAATTGTGGTGACTAATTTTTCAGAGTCTTCATTAGTATTCCCTAGTAATCACTCAGTGCGCTATTATGCTGAATTATCATTAGCGATTGCTATTGAATCGGATTGATGACTGCCAGGTTTATATTAGGAGTTGACGTGTTCAAGTTATTCACCAAGTTACGGGAGATATCCATAAAGGTGCCATCACGGGCAAATGAAACACTTGCAGATCGCCAACCAGAGCCTGGGGTTGGGGATCTCGAACATCGTGATAGCGAGTTGGTAGATCTCGAACTTGCTGGTATCCCCACTACCGAAACCGCAGATCATGTTTCTGATAATGTGTTTGCGATCGATACCACTGACGAAAATTTAGTCCTAGCCACCGTCAGCGATCCGACTCCGACGGGAACCGCAACGTCTCCATCCACAAAGAAATCTGGTAAATTAGCTACCAAGAAAGCCAAGAGTCCAATGTTAATCGCCGTTGGGCGAACTGCTAAAGCCGTAGGTGCAACAGCAGGTAAGCTTGGAGCAAGCATTTCCAAACCATTCACAGGTGAGAAACCGCTCCACAAAACCAAAAAATTCTGGATTGGTTCTAGCTTGGGACTGGGAATATTAACCTTGGTGGGATCGTGGATCTTTGTAGATCAAAGTGTCAACCAATATGCGCCGACTGATGCTCTTAGTTACCTTCGTCCTGGCACAATTACGATCAAAGGTGTGAATGGGCAGATTCTACTGCAAACAGGCAATGCCACCCGTGAGACACTCAAAGCTTGGCAAATGCCAGACAAGCTCAAAAAAGCATTTGTAGCGATCGAAGATCGTCGCTTTTATGAACATGATGGTGTAGATTACAAAGGTGTAACGCGGGCATTTGTTCAAAACATCACCTCCCGTAACTTAGTCGAGGGTGCCAGCAGTATCAATCAACAGTTGGCACGGATGGTTTATCTGAACCAAGAACGGAGTATCTGGCGCAAACTACGGGAAGTTCGCCTAGCTCAGAAATTAAATCAGGGACTGAGTAAAGATAAGATCCTCGAACGCTATCTCAATCTGGTCTACCTCGGTGAAGGTACTTATGGAGTAGCCGATGCTGCTTGGGTCTATTTCAGTAAAACCGTAGACCAACTTAGCCTCGCAGAAATGGCTACCCTAGCAGCGATGCCACCTGCACCCAATAGATATTCACCATTTGTCAGCCCTGATTTTGCCCAGAAACGCCGTAATCTGGTACTCGATCGGATGTTGGATGCTAAATTTATTACAGCAGCCGAAGCTAAAGCCGCTCAAGCCGAGCCGCTCAAGCCCAAACGTAGCCCCATGAAACGGGATGAGCAACAAGCCCGATACTTCACCAAATATATCGAGCAAGAACTCCCCCAACGGATATCTGCTCAAGCAATTAAGGCAGGTGGTTTGACTGTCGAAACTACTCTCAATCCAGAGTGGCAAACCAAAGCCGAAGAAGTGGTCAACTCGACCGTGCGGAGCAATCGTGGCTCCTTCGGACAAGCCGCAATGGTCAGTATCGATCCACGTACGGGTGGAATAAAATCGATGGTTGGTGGTACCGACTTTGAAACCTATCAATTCAACCGCGTTACCCAAGCCAAACGCCAACCTGGATCGACCTTCAAGCCGATCGTTTATGCTACAGCCATTGCTGGCGGAATCAGCCCGAATAAGTCCTATCTTGATGCCCCCTTTGATGTCGATGGCTACAAGCCCAAGAATGCTGGCAAAAGCTTCAAAGGTCAAATTTCGATGCATGATGCTTTAATTAATTCAGTCAACATCATCGCTATCAAAATTTTGATTGATACTGGCTGGCAACCTGTGATTGATAATGCCAAGAAAATGGGAATCGAGTCAAAACTCGAACCATACTATTCCCTCGCCTTAGGTGGACTAGAAGTTAACCTGCTGGAAATGACCAGTGCTTACACCACTTTCGCCAATCGCGGTATCCACAATCCCGTTCACGGTATCACCAGAGTAATCAACCAAAAAGGTGAAGTGCTCTATCAAAACAAACCCAAACCAGATCGAGTATTTGAACCTGGGACTAACGCAATTATGACCTGGATGATGCGTGGTGTCGTCAATGAAGGCACTGCCACCTCTGCCCAAATCGGTCGCCCCGTAGCGGGTAAGACTGGAACCACAGACAAAGAACGCGATCTCTGGTTCATCGGCTTCGTGCCCCAACTAGTAACCGGAGTCTGGCTCGGTAACGACAACAACCGCCCCACCGGAAACGCTAGTAGCACAGCCGCCTATGCCTGGTCACGATTTATGACCACCGCAGTCAAAGATTTCCCCGCCGAAAATTTCCCCCCTCGTCCCGACAATCTCAGCGGACGCAAACCAGAACTCAAACTCGATCCGATCCGTCCCCGCTATCAGCGCACAATGGCTGCTCCAGCCCAAGACAAAGATGGCGACAAGAGTAGCAATAATAGTTCGGAAGATCGCCCCCGTCGCTCTCGTCGTCGCCGCTCAGAGGCATCTAGTAGCAGCTCGGAAGAAAGTCCTCGTCGTCGTCGCTCAGAGGCATCCACCAGCAGCTCAGAAGAAAGTCCTCGTCGTTCCCGCCGTCGTCGCCGTTCAGAGGAGTAAGGCTTTAGGCGAGTAGTGAACAGTGAATAGTGAATAGATTAAATCTATTCTGGCACTCATCTCCCAGTCCCCAAGTTCCTCTATCCTTCAGTCCCCCTATCCCCCACTTCGCCAGCTATCAACTATGGTCACAATTCGAGCCAGCTCTGGGCTGGGAGGATTCCCATTGCCAGATGCAGCGGGGATGGCGATGGACTCAGGCGAAATCATCAAGCCCTACGGAACAGGGCTTGCCAGTCCAAGAGACTATTTGGCAAAAAGTCGGCAAATTAGCGCAGCAAGCCGTATATGAATTTCATCAAAATCCGCTGTTATTAAAGCATCCACGGGGCTGTGAGCGGGTAGCGGACAAGCTATATCTATATTACGAAATTGCCGTGGTACGCGATCGAGTGATCCAAATTATTCAGCAATATCAAGCATCGCCATTCCTATTTGGTCGGGATATCATCGTATTAAATCGGGGCGATGAACAACTTCCTCAACCGATCGAGATTCAAGTTGATAATTACAGTTTTCAGTTATTTGCCGCTTTTGATTGCATCGTCCAATCGCCAGATCTTCAACTTCAAATCATCGATTTTAAAACAGGAATAGCAGATCCAGATTTGCGGCAAGCAGAGGCATATCTCTTAGCTTGCAGCTATCTTTATCCAGATCGCAATGTGGTGGCTTCTTTCTATAATCTGGAGACGATGACTAGCTCAGAGCTAATTACTACTACTGCTGCTAAACTAACTGAAACTGCCGATAAATTAGCCCAAATTGCCAAATTGCACCATCAACAACTGCAAGATTATCAAGCTGATCCAGCTAGTTTCGATCGATTATTTCCGGCTCATCCTGGTAGCCACTGTCGATATTGTCCCTATAATTATCGCTGTGACTATGGGTCAACGACCTAAATCAGTCAAAATGAACACGAGCTGCTTCAATAACTGATTTCTGGTTGGGTATACTGAGCTTGTGAGCATAACTACCGATAATCATCCAAAAATATCTGACCGCAGAGACTATATCAACGACTGTCAACTGGTTTAATCATGTCCTTACAACACCTTCAAACATTTCAAGTAGATCCAGATCGGATTAGCAACCAAGAAATTGCTAAACTGGTTGACAAAATCAGTATCGATAGTAAGATTGGTGAAATTCACGGGATATTCGATCGAAATATTTCTATTTGTGCTCACTTACTCAAACATGCCTACATTGATTATCACAAGATTTATTTTCTATCGACTAGTCTAATTTTAAATCAAGAGAATCGCCCTGATTATATTTGTGCTTGTTATCACGCTCAAAAAGGAATCAGTTGGTATGCAATTGTCTGTGCAGGTCCTCAAGAGCAGACTTGGGATGACAATCTCCAACTAACAGCCGTAGCCAAAGTATCATTCGATCGATTAAACTACTGCACTAGCAACTTACCCAGAATTTTAGTCAACAATCAATTAGCGGAAGAAGTAGATCCCGATCGTGTACACGGTTTACTAATTATTGGCCAAGATCGAGAGTTTTTTAGCAATCGTAAAAAACAAGATCGCAAACGAGATATGAATCAAAATTCAGCAATCAAACTCAGAACTTATGGAGCCTTCTTGCGTAAATTTGAAATTCAGAAAAATCAACGAGGACTGACTACAAAGATCAAAAATTTCTTGGGTACTCGTAGCGATCTATTTGCACCCAAGAGTGGTATTCGTGCCAAAAAGTAAGGATTAATCTACTCCCTTCCCGCTGGAAGGCTGGAAGACTGTAGATAACCGTCCGAATTACTATCCAGACATCATTTTTTAACCGCAGAGACGCAGAGAGCGCAGAGAGGATCTGTAAGATCTGTAAGTTGGGTTGAAGAATGTTGGCGGAGCCTCTCCTTCAGGAGACAACCCAACACACCCAGCTTTATTGACATAGAGTTTGTTAGAATATTAGGCTTGTGAATACATTTCAACTCCTATGACAGTCAAACCAGAATGGTTGCGGGTGAAAGCACCGCAGTGGGAACGGGTCGGTAATGTCAAAGATATCCTCCGCGATTTACAGCTCAATACTGTCTGTGAAGAAGCTTCCTGTCCGAATATTGGCGAGTGCTTCAGTGCTGGAACTGCGACATTTCTGATTATGGGGCCTGCTTGTACTCGTGCTTGTCCCTACTGTGATATCGATTTTGAGAAGAAACCTCAAGCTCTGGAAGCTGACGAACCTCTGCGGCTGGCTGAAGCTGTCAAACGGCTCAAACTTAAGCATGTAGTGATCACCTCGGTGAATCGCGATGACCTCCCTGATGGCGGTGCTAGTCAATTTGTGCTGTGCATTCAGCAGGTACGTGCCCTCTCACCCCAAACAACGATCGAAGTATTGATTCCTGACCTCTGTGCCAATTGGCAGGCATTGGAGACGATTTTAGATGCAGCTCCAGATGTGCTCAATCACAATACTGAGACTGTGCCTCGACTGTATCGTCGTGTTCGTCCTCAAGGTGATTATCAACGTTCGCTGGAAATGATCGGTCGATCGCGTACCTATACTCCCCGTGTCTATACTAAATCAGGGATTATGGTCGGACTAGGCGAAACTGATGAAGAAGTTCGTCAAACCATGCGGGATCTCCGCGCCGTAGATTGCGATATCATCACGATCGGTCAATATCTTCAACCCTCTGCTAAACACTTAGCTGTAGCTGGATTTATCACCCCATTACAATTCGATGCTTGGCGTGTGTATGGCGAAGAAATCGGCTTCCTACAAGTAGTATCTACACCCCTGACTCGTAGCTCTTACCATGCGGAAGAAGTTCAAAAATTGATGGTGAAATATCCCCGATCCCAGATCTAATCAGGATGTTCAGGATTGAGTTGTTTGTGCTATTTCAGTCCTGAACTCCAAACTCCAAACTCCCAACTCCCAACTCTTCTACAATGGAGACATAACTTTACAAAGGGCGATCGCATGGCGGGGGACTTCAGAGAATTTTTAGACGTACTCGAAAAACGGGGACAACTGCGGCGAATTAAGACCCAGGTAAACTCGGATTTGGAAATCGCCGAAATCGCCAATCGGATGTTGCAATGTGGTGGCCCAGGACTGCTATTTGAGAATGTTAAAGGCGCGAAATATCCAGTAGCCGTAAATATCATGGGCACAGTAGAGCGGATCTGCTGGTCGATGAATATGGAGAAGCCCGAACAGCTAGAAGATTTGGGTCGCAAATTGGCACTACTCCAACAGCCCAAACCACCCAAGAAGATTGCCCAAGCAGTAGAATTTGGCAAAGTATTATTTGATGTGCTCAAGGCTAAACCAAGCCGAGATTACTTCCCGCCCTGCCAACAGATTGTGATTGAGGGTGATGACCTAGATCTCAATAGCCTGCCCTTAATTCGCCCTTATAGTGGTGATGCTGGCAAGATTGTCACACTGGGACTAGTGATTACCAAAGATTGTGAAACGGGTACGCCCAATGTGGGAGTGTATCGGCTTCAGTTGCAATCTAAAAATACGATGACAGTCCAATGGTTATCGATTCGGGGTGGAGCGCGTCACCTGCGAAAAGCGGCTGAACGGGGCAAGAAACTGGAAATTGCGATCGCATTAGGCGTACATCCTCTGATCATTATGGCAGCAGCCACACCGATTCCGATCGATCTATCGGAGTGGTTATTCGCAGGCATCTATGGTGGTAAGGGCGTAAAACTCGCCAAGTGTAAAACCGTCGATATCGAAGTACCTGCGGACTCGGAATTTGTGCTGGAAGGGACGATTACGCCTGGGGAAGAAATGATTGATGGGCCATTTGGCGATCACATGGGTTACTACAATCAATCCAAATCATGCCCATTGATTCGGTTCAATTGTATGACTCATCGCAAAGATCCAATCTATCTGACCACTTTTAGCGGTCGTCCACCCAAAGAAGAAGCGATGATGGCAATCGCCCTCAACCGGATCTACACGCCGATACTGCGCCAACAGGTACCCGAAATTGTCGATTTCTTCTTACCAATGGAGGCATTGAGCTATAAGGCGGCGGTAATTGCGATCGATAAAGCCTATCCTGGACAAGCGAGACGCGCAGCTCTAGCCTTCTGGAGTGCTTTGCCCCAATTTACCTATACCAAGTTTGTGATCGTTGTGGATAAGGATATCAATATCCGCGATCCCCGCCAAGTCGTCTGGGCGATGAGTTCCAAGGTTGACCCTCAGCGGGATGTATTTATCATTCCCGACACCCCGTTTGACAAACTAGACTTTGCCACCCCGAAAGTCGGACTGGGCAGTCGGATGGGCATCGATGCTACTACCAAGGTTTATCCCGAAACCGATTCTGAATGGGGCGAACAACTCGAATCCGATCCCGCGATGGCGAAATTGGTGGACAAACGTTGGGCTGAATATGGGTTGGCTGATATCAATCTAGATGAAGTCGATGCCAATTTATTTGGCTATGATATGAAGTAGCTGCTAGAAATATTGTCAGTTAATAAACCCGACTTTTGAAAAAGTCGGGTTTGTCATCGTAATGTTTAAAATCTTGAGGTAAATCATGCAAACTGAAGCAAATCTACCTGAATTATTTCAGCAAATGTTGTTGCCGGATTTTTATCCTCATCCAGTAACAATGCCAATCGAATTGATCCAAACTCACGCATCGATCGTATTACTAACTGGAGACTTTGCATATAAATTCAAGAAGCCAGTAAACTTTGGTTTTCTGGATTATTCAACTGTAACTAATCGACAACATTTTTGTGAAGAAGAAATTCGACTCAATCAACGTGGCGCAAGAGAATTATATTTAGCAGTATTACCAATTTCTCAACAGGGTACTAAATATCAATTTGGTAATAATGGTGAAGTAGTTGACTATGCAGTAAAAATGGTACAATTTCCCCAATCAGCCTTGCTTAGTAATATGTTTGAGTCAGGTCAAATTACTACTGATGATATTGCCGAAATGGGGCAAATTGTGGCTCGATTTCATGCCGAAGCTCAGACAAGTGAGTATATTAGTAGCTTTGGGACAGTCGCAAAGATTCGCCAATCGATCGACGATAACTATCGTCAAACTGAGAAATATATTGGTCGATCGCAAACTCAACAGCAATATAGCGATACTAAAGCATATACTGATTGGTTCTTGCTTGAGTATGAGCAATTATTCCTCGATCGGATTGATGGCGGATTTATTCGCGAGTGTCATGGCGATTTACACTTACGAAATATCTGCCGTTGGCATGACAAAATTCTCTTGTTTGATTGCATCGAATTTAACGAATCATTTCGGTTTGTTGATACTATGTACGATATTGCTTTTGCAGTGATGGATCTCGAAGCCAGAGGTCGAAAAGATCTCGCTAATCGATTTCTAAATACCTACGTCGAGCAAACTGGTGATTGGGCAGGATTACAAGTATTGCCAATGTATTTGAGTCGTCAGGCGTATGTGCGGGCGAAGGTCACATCATTTCTACTTGACGACGTGGGCATATCTAGTCTAGATCGAGCCGCTGCTGCCAAGACAGCCGGAAATTATTATCACCAAGCTTGGGCATATACTCAGCGCAAACAGGGTCGATTAATCCTGATTTCGGGATTATCTGGCTCTGGGAAAAGTACCGTGGGTAAACAAATTGCTGAGTCACTAGGCGGTGTTCAGATCCGCTCTGATGCTGTCCGCAAACATTTGGGTGGGGTGCCACTTTTGACTAAGGGCGAAGACAGCCTCTATTCACCCGAAATGACGGCTAGAACCTATCAAGCAGTGTTATCACTAGGGGCAAAATTGGCAACACAAGGCTGGACAGTGATTTTGGATGCGAAGTATGATCGACAGTCTTTGCGTACCCCAGTCATTGATTTAGTCCAGTCTCAAGACATAAAATTAGACATTATCCACTGTACCGCGCCAGAGAGTATATTACTCGATCGATTAGCCCAGCGAAGTGGGGATATTGCCGACGCAACTGCCGATTTACTAGCCAGTCAACAAGCGGCATGGGAGGATTTCAGCCCAACTGAGACACAGTATGTCACCCAGATTGATACAACGATAGATTCGATCGCATCTTTACTTGAGCAATTAGGTCAAGCAAAGCTTAGAACCTAGCTGGTGGGCACTGCCCACCCTACAGACTACTGAGTGTGTTGGGTTGTCTCCTGAAGGAGAGGCTCCGCCAACATTCTTCAACCCAACCTACATATCAATTATCAATTATCAATTACTTAACCCCTGCCAATAAAATCGAATCATTCCAAACAGCATTATACTTGTCTATCATCATCTCTAGATTGAAATTTGATTGAATCCGCTCCCGACAGAGTGCTTGTCGAGCTGCCCATACAGCCGGATCCGACTTCTCATTCACAGCTTCGATCATAGCATTAGCAAGTTGGATTGGATCGCGAGGTGGGACTGCCCAGCCAGTCTCGCCGACGATCAGAGCGGCATCCCCTACTAGTGTCACAACGCAAGGTGTTCCACAAGCCATTGCTTCTGACACCACATTCGGAAATGCCTCACCATAAGAACTAGACAAGACATGTAAATCTAAGGCATTCATTACGGCGGGGATATCACTGCGAATTCCGAGCAGGCTCACGCAATCTTTGAGTTCATATTTGGATAGCAACGCTACCAATTCTTGATTGTCTCCATCCACATCAGAGCCGACTAAAACACAGTGCCAAGGCAAAGTTGCTTGACTTTTCAGATGAGCTAAAGCTGCAATCAGGTTGGGATGATCTTTTTGAGGATCCCAGCGAGCAACCATCCCAAATAAAGTAGTATCTGCGGTGATATTCCATTCCCGCCGTAGTCGATCTCGATCATCTGGCTTGGGTGAGAATTCACTCACATCGTAACCATTTGGGACTACCACCATTTTTTCGGATTTATAGCCGATCTCGGTATGTACTCGAATACCGTCTTGAGAACAACTAATAATTTTCTGCGGAATGGCTCCAGAGATTAGGGCGCAAGCACGTACGGTTAATCTAGTCGTAAGTGCAGTTTGAGCTGGATCGAGGTTGGTATTGTGAATTCCCCACACGATGGTCTTTTTGCCAGCAATTCTAGCGATGATGCTACCAATGAGATCGCTATGATACATCCATGTTTGGATCACATCGGGATCGATCTGCTTGATCAGTTGATGTAGCCCGATCAAACCTTTGATTGTCAGTTTGGCTTGTGGCATGTCAACTGAGTACATTGGAATACCTAATTTCAGCAATCGATCGCCATAGGAGCCAATATCCATCAGCGAAATTATATGATGATCATTTTTCTTGTCAGTAGTAACGAATCGATAAAGCACAGCTTGGGCACCGCCGTCATCAAAAGCTGTAATAATGTGGAGCACTTTCATTTTAGTTGTCAGTTGAGGCTAGATGGTTTACTGGTTGATGTTCCGATTGTTACGCCCCAGAAAAAATCTCTAATTGTGGCGGTGTCAGTACTGACATGAATTTTTCGACCCCAGGAGTAGATATCAAATTCGATCCGACTATGGCTATGCTTAGACATCTTGGTTGGTGATTCAATCGAAATATTGCCCACAATTGCCACCCAATGATTTGGATAAATCCGATGAAAACGGGCGGCAAGAAACGAGTTGTTGCCAAGTAATCCTTGGGAATTGATTAGTGCTAATGCGACACCGCCAGAGTCGATCGAATTATTTGCTGATTGAATCGCTCGAAATTCTCCAGAGATCGGTGTGGGGTGAGATTTTGCGGTGTATCCCAATAGTTCCCGCACCCAGCCACTAATTTCCCAGGGTTTGGTGATCCCACCGATTTCACGAATTAGTTTTGGTGCTTTGGGATAAACGGGGACGATCTTGTTGGCACAGTCCCGCAGTGTCGCCAAGACCATCCAATCTGCTTGTGCCATCCGTAGATTACCGTAGCTACGGCACAATCTACCCGCAGCCACAAATTTTTTGGAATACCCTTCAAAGCTGCCATGCTCATACAAACTTTGGCAGATCTGGATATATCGATCGGGTTGTCTGCGAATTAATTCAAATACGACCGCAGCAGGGCCGCAAAAAGGCTGCTCGCCCTGTTGGATCTGGTACGGGTTGATAATCCTGTCTCGGATGTCGCTAATAATTTGGCGTTTGTCTAAATGTGTCCAGACTCCAGTTTGAGTCGATCGAGCAAATTTAGCCAGTTGTTGTTCAAGACTGGGATCTATTGCTGCTGTTGTATTCGTTTCACTTCCCATAGGGTTGGTCAAGACGCGAGTAATTGCACCACTCTTATAGTACCCAAATCGCGGCGCAATACCCAAATCATCTCTAGTCGTCTAAATGAGCGTAACGGTTGAATAGAAAATCGAGGGCGTAATTACGTAGTTCAATATAAGTATTACTTGCCATGATTTTCTCACGATCGCGGGGTCGATCGAAGGGAATATCTAGTACTTCGCCAATTTTAGCAGCAGGGCCGTTGGTCATCATTACCAATCGATCGGCTAGATACAATGCCTCGTCGATATCGTGGGTGATCATTAGGACTGTCACTTTATGGTCTGTCCAGATCGTCAGCAGTTCATCTTGGAGTTCTTCTTTGGTAATTGCGTCTAAGGCACCAAAGGGTTCATCAAGGATTAATACTTGGGGCTTGATGGCGAGGGCGCGGGCGATGGCAACACGCTGTTTCATGCCGCCAGAGAGTTGGCTAGGTTTTTTGCTAGCGGATTCGGTGAGTCCGACCATTTCTAGATGTTCGCGAACGATCTCTTTTTTCTGAGCCTCGGTGTGGGTCGGATAAACGGAATCTACGGCGAGATAAACGTTGTCGTAGGCGGTGAGCCAAGGCAGCAGGCAGTAGTTCTGGAACACCATCATCCGATCGGGTCCAGGTTCAATGATCTTGTTACCCTGGAGGGTGACGGTACCGCTGGTAGGGGTGTTGAAGCCGGATACCATGTTCAACAAGGTGGATTTGCCGCAACCAGAATGTCCGATCAGGCAGATGAATTCACCTTCATTGACACTCAGATCGATACCATCGAGGATGGTGGCCGGGCCGTTGGCGGTGGGGTAAACTTTGGTGACTTGATCGATTGTGAGGAAAGACATGTGTTTTGGATTGAGAGGATCAGTTACAAAATCCCCTCCTTGGAGGGGTGCCCGTTAGGGTGGGGTTGGTAGATCTACGCAGCTAATCCAGATTGACTTCTACAACCTCCAACTCCCGATGAATCGGTTGATTTCGGAGATAATTCAACGGCTCATCGGGATTAAACACCTGCCCATCAAAGAGCTGGAACGGATCGCGATCTGGTTCGATGCCGACATAGCCCAATTGTTGACAAGCCTTGAGAAAATGATCGACGCGGCGGACTCTGGAGAGAACTTCAATGTGATTTTTGGGGAAAGGCGTGATCCCCCAGCGGGCAAGTTGAGTGAGGATCCACAGTCCTTCGACGCTGCGGGGACAGTTGGCGTTTTCGACGTGGAATTGGTGGTAGCGGGGTAAGTGTTCGGGTAGAGTGTTACCACCCCGATCGAATGGCCCGATTAAGCCAGGGCGAATGTATTGGGAGGAGACATTCAGATGTTCGGTGAGCAGGACGAGGATTTCTTGACGATGGCGGGGTTCGTCGCAGTATTCGCAGGCTTCAAGTATGGCTTGGACGATCGCGGCGTGGGTATTTGGGTGTTGTTGCACCCAGCTTTCTTTGAAACCCAGCACTTTTTCGGGGTTGCCTGCCCAGATATCCAAGTCGGTGGCGATCACAAAGCCAATTCCTTCTTGGACTGCTTGGGTGTTCCAGGGTTCGCCGACGCAGAAGCCATCGATTTCATGGGATCTCAATCGATCGACCATTTCTTGGGGCGGGATGACAGTTAGTTCTAAATCATTGTCGGGATCGATCCCAGCGGAAGCTAGCCAGTACCGCAGCATCAGGTTGTGCATGGAACATTCATGGACGATACCGAGAATGAGTTTCCGTCCTAGAGTGGCGGAACTAATTACTGCTTTGAGGTTTTGGAGGCTGTGAACGCCCTGGTTATACAGCTTAGTACTGAGGGTGATTGCGTTGCCGTTACGGGAAAGAACAAGGGGAACGGAAATCGGAGTAGAGGGTTGACCATTCAGTCCCAACGTGAGGGCTAAAGGCAGCCCTGCGACCATTTGGGCGGCGTGGAGTTCACCACTGACGATATTGTTGGCGATCGCGTTCCAGCTTACTTCTTGAAATAGGTTGACTTGTTCGATCCCATATTTGGCAAAAAAGCCTTTCTCTTTGGCAATAATCAGCGGCGCAGCATCGGTGAGGGGAATATAGCCAATGTTGACGGTGGTTTGTTCGAGTTTTTTGGTTTGAGGCGCGAGGTTTTTTTGACTTGATTGAGCAGCTTGACGTTGTTTGACCCGTTTTTGCTGATTGAGGAAATTGATAATTTCACTCCGCATTGGGTAGTATTCAGGATGGTTGACTACTTCCATCCGCTGACGGGGACGGGGTAAATCGACAGTGAGAACTTGACCAATTCGCGATTCGGGGCCATTGGTGAGCATTACCACTCGATCGGATAATAATAGTGCTTCATCAACATCGTGTGTCACCATTACAGCGGTAACGCGGCTTTCCTCGCAAATATGCATCAATTGTTCCTGTAAGCCGCCACGGGTGAGAGCATCGAGGGCACCAAAGGGTTCATCCAATAGTAAAAGTTTCGGGCGAATTGCCAAGGCACGGGCGATCGCGACCCGCTGTTTCATCCCACCAGAAAGTTCGCTGGGGCGTTTAGTTGCCGAGTTTTGCAACCCAACTAACTCGATGTGATGCTCAATAATACTTTTGCGTTCGCTTTTGGGCTGTCTACTGTAAACCTCATCAACGGCGAGGGCAATATTTTCCCGCACAGACAACCACGGTAGTAGTGAATAATTCTGGAACACTACCATTCGATCGGGACCAGGTTCAGTAATTTCTCGTCCTTCTAAAATTACGCCACCTGCTGTAGCTCGATCGAGTCCAGCAATCATATTTAAGAGAGTAGACTTCCCGCAACCAGAGTGACCAATCAGAGAAATAAATTCGCCCTCTTGAATGTCTAACTGAATGTTTTTGAGGGCAACATATTTTCCGCCATTTGCGAGGGGAAATACTTTATCTACGTGGTCGATTTGAACAAACATTTTAATTTATAGAATGGGAACATATTCCATTGACACTTATTTGCGATCTTCAGCGACAATTTTGGAACCAATGAATAAAACTAATAAATCCAGCAAATAGCCAACTACACCGACATAAACTAAAGCAACGATGATTCGATCGAGATTGGCGTTGTTATAAGAATCCCAGATAAAAAAGCCAATTCCCACACCACCGATTAACATTTCTGCCGCAATAATTGCCAACCAAGATAAACCGATCCCGATCCGCAATCCTGTGAAAATATAGGGCAAGGCTGAAGGGATCAGAATCTTAAAGAAATAGGTTTTGTTGGAAAGTTTTAAGACTCTTTTGACGTTCACATAATCTTGAGGAATTTGTTGTACCCCAACAGTCGTGTTAATCAAAATTGGCCAGACTGCTGTAATAAAGATGACGAAATAGGCTGCTGCACCATTATCTTTTAAAGCTGCGAGAGATAATGGCAACCAAGCCAATGGGGGAATCGTCCGTAAAACTTGAAACAACGGATCTAGGGCACGATAAATGACCTTATTAGAACCGATCAGAATGCCCAAACCAACGCCAACAACGATCGAGAAAAAGAAGCCAACAAATACCCGCTGTAAACTCGACCAAATCTGGATTGCCAAACCTTTTGAGTTACCACCATTATCAAAGAATGGATTGATAATAAATGGATCCCAGGTGCCTTGGACAATTTGAATCGGTCCTGGTAATCCGTTAGAACCAGGCGGACACAAAATTTGCCAAATTAATAATAGTACCGCAAGCGCGGCTAAGGGCGGAACGAGCTTTTTGAGCTGTGATTGAATCCAAGTATTGCTATTTCCCTGACGGCGTTGTTTAAGAATCAGTTTACTAGTACTAGTCGCCATTAAATTTACTTCCGATTAATAATTAAAAATTAATAATTTAAATATATATCTGCACATATCTGATCAAAGAGTGGACAACTGCCCACTCTTGTTCTGATTAAAAAGATGACCTCAACTAGGCTTTCTTAATCTTCAGAGATTTGAGATATTCTTCTGGTTTTGCTGGATCGAATTTCACCCCATCAAAGAAAGTTTCTACTCCTCTAGATGTACTAGTCGGAATCTGTGCAGCATCGACTTTTAAAGCTGTAGCTGCAGCTTTCCACAAATCTTCGCGATTGACTTTTTTAATCATCTCTTTCGCTTTGACAAAATCAGTCGGAATATAACCCCAGCGCATATTTTCCGCCAGGAACCACATGTCATGACTTTGATAAGGATAGGAAGCATTATCTGCCCAGAATTTCATCGCTTGAGGGAATTTATCTACCTTCCTACCATCGCCATAATCGATCGTGCCTTGAGTTCTCGGTAAAATATCTTCAACCTTTACATCAAACCACTTTGGCGCAGCAATAATCGTACACATCTCTTGCTGATTTGCCGGGTTATCACACCATTGTTGAGCTTCTAATACTGCCATCAATAATGCTTTAGCCGCTTTGGGATTTTTATCGACCCAATCACTCCGCATTGCAAAGGCTTTTTCGGGGTGATCTT
Source organism: Synechococcales cyanobacterium PMM_0072 (assembly GCA_949127675.1). Lineage (GTDB taxonomy): Bacteria > Cyanobacteriota > Cyanobacteriia > Cyanobacteriales > Chamaesiphonaceae > Chamaesiphon. The sequence continues at coordinate 897 of CASBPY010000293.1, read as the reverse complement.
TCCACAGTTCGCCCGTAACTAATGCACTGTAACCAATCTTTTGATTGATCAATCGCTGATTCCAAGGTTCGCCCACACAGAAGGCTTCCATCGAGCCAGTTTTCATGTTAGCAACCATTTGTGGTGGTGGAATGGGTACGACAGATACATCTTTATTGGGATCGACACCATTTCCAGCCAACCAATAACGCATCCATAAATCGTGGGTACCACCAGGGTAGGTAATCGCCATAATCATATCTTTTTTACCGCTGGACTTGACTTTGGCGATCGCAGTTTTTAGTCCATCACCTTTAAGTCCGACTTTCGCATCTTTATAGGTATTAGCGATCGAAATTGCCTGACCATTAAGATTCAACCGCGCCAAAATATACATTGGTACAGGCTGTTTAGTTTTGGTCATCCCCATCGTCATGAAATAGGGGATGGGTGATAAAATATGCGCCCCATCAATACCCCCACCAGCCGAGCCAGTTTCGATATTATCCCTAGTTACAGGCCAAGAAGCTTGTTTGAGCACCTCAACATCGGTCATGCCATATTTAGCAAATAGTCCCTTTTCTTTAGCGATAATTAGCGGCGCAGCATCAGTCAGGGCGATATATCCTAATTTTGCTTTGGTTACTTCTGGTGCATCCCCAGTCGCCACACTCACCGCTGGGCTGGCACCAGTAGTGGGAGTATCATTAGTCCCACTCTTTCCACAAGCATTAAGTAATACACTACCTGCTGCTGCTGCACCAGTAGTCAATATAAATTTTCTGCGACTAAATTGACCCATCTCTACCGATCGCTCCTCGTATTTGAATTAATAAAACAATCATTGATTACTTGATATTCATTGTCGTTTTTAATAGCTTCCAAAACTGTGCTTTTTGCTACAATTTGCTATAGATT
>CASBPY010000292.1 GCA_949127675.1 Synechococcales cyanobacterium PMM_0072 | reverse complement strand
GTGTGGACTCTAGGATCGATCGAGTGACTTATTCAGCAAGCCCTAATTATCAATTATCAATTATCAATTATCAATTATCAATTAATTAACTACTTCTTAGCCAATACTCCATTCAAAAAGATATCAGCCAATCCTTCAGCCATATCCTTCATGTCTTGGGGACTTGCACCTGGTTGAGCAATTGTTTCATGACTAAATCCAGCCACCACAAACATCCCCAAAAATACTTGAGCAATCACGCGAGGATTCATCTTGCGATATACACCTCGCTCCATTGCCGTTTGGAAAAAAGCTTCAGCCACACTAGTCATTTTATCAACGACTTCTGCTTGAATTCGATCGCGCAAATCAGGATGAGATTGGACTTCCATAAAGCACACTCGCATCATGTCATAGTTGTCACCAAGTCTGAGCATCCGTTTGTACATCATCTGAGAAATTGCTTCATAGCTAGCCATCTCGCTCAGTTCGGTTAACAGATCTGTAAGTAATTCAATCCAACCTTGAGTTGCGACTTCCACCAATATTGCCTTTTTGTTTGTAAAGTGCCGAAATAAAGTACCTTCGGCAATTCCGGCTTTTTCTGCTAACTCCTTAGTCGTAGTCCCATCATAGCCATTCCGCGCAAACAACTTTTGAGCGGCCTTGAGAATCTTATCGCGGGTACTGACTTCGATTTTCGGTTCGCGATGAAATATCTGCATATCTGCCCAGCATACTCAAATGCTCATTTAATGTGATTTCTACATTATTAGACTAATAAAAATAAGTATTTACAGGTTGCTTCACAGTTCTTTAGAGATAGTTATGTGACGTTACAATTGTATCACAAATATCGATTTTACTTCAATTTTCTTCACATATTCTCACTACCTAAAGCCTCAATCCTCAACTCTAAGGTACGATTAATACTGGACATGGAGCGAGGTTAATCACTCGACTCGCAACGCTTTCGGCGGTATGCTCTACATCTAATCCAAGACCCCGACTGCCCATCACAATCAGATTGACGTTGAGTTCGTCAGCGACATCGCAGATGGTAAAAGCTGGTTTTCCTTGGCGTTGCAATATTTCTGCCTGAATCCCCCGTTTGGCAAAAAGGGCTTGAGCTGAATGCAGCAGTCGATCGATCGCTTCGGGTGATTGCATCACCGGATCATCAACAATTTCAGCATCGGGATCTGGAGTCTCGATCACTGATAATAAGATCAGGTGACTCTGATATTTTTGGACTAGATCGATCACCACAGCAATCGCTTCTTGAGCTTCACGACTGCGATCGAGCGGAAATAAGATTTTGTTAAACATAGATGATGAGGCTAAATAATCTTGAGCTTTTATCCTCTTACTATCTTATTTTCAATCTCTAGCCCCAATTTCATTAAAGTTAGTAACAAATCTACACGGGTTTTCCGGTAGAATTAGGGACGGCAGAGCTAAATGTCGTTTTTACTACAGCAAAAATCAGTATTACTAAGTTTTCTCAGCTTTTATATCAAAACATAATTAACCACCATAGTTTTAAGGAGTATAACCAGTGTCTAAGAAGTCCATTGCCAGTTTGTCCGCTGCCGATCTCGCCGGAAAGCGCGTTCTAGTTCGTGCCGATTTTAATGTACCTGTAGATGATGCGGGAAATATCACCGACGATACGCGGATTCGCGCAGCTCTGCCCACGATCAACGACCTGACTAGCAAAGGTGCCAAAGTCATCCTCTGTAGCCACTTTGGTCGTCCAAAAGGTGTGGATGAGAAATTGCGGCTAACTCCCGTTGCCAAGCGGTTGTCGGAGCTATTAGGGCAAACTGTGGTCAAATGCGATGACTGCATCGGCGATGTAGTTGCCAGCCAAATTGCAGCAATGGTAAATGGACAAGTTGCTCTGCTCGAAAACGTCCGTTTCTATCCCGAAGAAGAAAAGAACGATCCAGAATTTGCCAAAAAATTGGCGGCAAACGCGGACTTATATGTCAACGATGCCTTTGGTACCGCTCACCGTGCCCACGCTTCAACTGAAGGCGTAACCAAGTATCTCAGTCCTTCTGTGGCTGGTTACTTGATCGAAAAAGAATTGGAATACTTGCAAAACGCGATCGAAAATCCTAAAGCTCCATTAGCGGCGATCGTTGGTGGTTCCAAAGTATCCAGCAAAATCGGCGTGATCGAAACTCTGCTCGATAAGTGTGACAAATTATTCCTTGGTGGTGGAATGATTTTCACGTTCTACAAAGCACGGGGTTTGAGTGTTGGTAATTCTCTAGTTGAAGACGACAAATTAGAACTCGCTCGTGCGCTGGAAGTTAAAGCAAAAGAGAAAGGGGTTGAATTTTTATTACCAACTGATGTTGTCGTCGCTGATAAATTTGCTGCTGATGCCAATGTTCAAATCGTCAATGTCAACAATATTCCTGATGGTTGGATGGGACTGGATATCGGCCCTGATTCAATTAAAGTATTCCAAGCAGCATTGGCTGACTGTAAGACTGTGATTTGGAATGGCCCTATGGGTGTATTTGAAATGGACAAATTCGCTGCTGGTACATTTGCGATCGCTGATACTCTAGCACAGATTTCTAAATCTGGTGCAATCACGATCATTGGTGGTGGTGACTCCGTTGCGGCTGTAGAAAAAGCTAATTTAGCTGACCAAATGAGCCACATTTCTACTGGTGGTGGTGCTTCATTAGAATTGCTAGAAGGCAAAATTCTACCTGGTATTGCTGCATTAGATGATGCGTAATTAATCAGGAGTTAATCATATTAATTAAATCAGGTGCGATCAAAATTTATCGATCGCACCTGATTTTTAGATGTGTTCGTTGGGTTTTACTTCGCTCAACCCAACCTACTATTTTTCTACTCACTCACCATTTGATTTTCCTGGCGCAGATAAGCTTCGATAAACTCATCAATTTCACCATTCATCACATCACCAACAGCCGTTGTTTCTACACTTGTCCGCAGATCCTTGACCATTTGGTAAGGATGAAAAACATAGTTACGAATTTGTTGACCCCAAGCAGCTTCGACCATATCGCCGCGAATTTCAGCGATTTCTTTGGTCTTTTGTTCTTGGGCGATAATTAATAGTTTTGCTTTGAGAATTACTAAAGCTTTCTCTTTATTCTGAAGCTGGCTGCGTTCTTGGGTACACCGCACAGCGACCCCTGTCGGCTTATGGACGATCCGCACGGCTGTTTCCACCTTGTTGACGTTTTGCCCACCTTTACCGCCCGCACGGGTCGTCGTGATTTCGAGATCGGTATCGGGAATATCGAGCTGGACGGAGTTGTCAATCAGCGGCATTACTTCCACGCCAGCAAAGCTGGTTTGCCGTTTGTCATTGGCATTGAAGGGGGAGATTCTGACGAGACGGTGGGTACCTTTCTCGCTGCGAAGATAGCCGTAGGCATACTTGCCATCGATTTCCAGAGTAGCGGATTTTAGTCCGGCTTCTTCTCCTTCGGAGATTTCGGCAAGCTGGACTTTGAAATTGCGATCCTCCGCCCAACGGGTATACATCCGCAAGAGCATTTCAGCCCAATCTTGGGCATCTGTACCCCCTGCCCCTGCATTGATCGTAAGAACTGCTCCTTTCGCATCATAAGTACCTGATAATAGCTGTTCTAATTCCCATCGATCGAGTTCTGTACTGACCTGGGACAGGTTCTGTTTGGCTTCTTGTCCCAGAGCCTCATCTGGCTCCATTTCCATCAATTCTAGGGCAGTTTGGGCATCGGCAACACTGCTTTGCCACTGCTGAAACTGCTCTAGGTGAGATTTGTAATCATTAAGTTCTTGCATGGCAGCTTGAGCCACATTTTGGTCATTCCAAAACTCTGGCTGGGCTGCTACTTGCTCTAAATCTTGAATCTTGGCAGTCAGTCCAGGAATGTCAAAGATATTGCTGGGTCTTGCCCAGGCGATCGATCAAGATGTTAATATCGCGTTTAATGTCTACGGGGTCAATCATTGAGGAGTTGGGAGTTGGGAGTTGGGAGTTAGGCGTTGGGAGTTAGGCGTTGGGAAGTATTGAATATGTGTTACATGCAGTCCCCACCGTTTAAAGATTTCGGGCGTATTCTTGGAGAACATCCATCAGTCGGGCTTGAGCGGTAACGGGGATGAGATTGATTAGGGGTGTTTTGAGTCTACCACCACCGAGATCGATCGAGATATTAGTCAATACTTCGGTGAGTTTATCACCGTTTAACCCATTATTTAGTAGTGGAAATACCTGCTCTGCGACGATGGTATGCAACTTGGCATCTTTGAGATATAGGTGCCATTTAGCAACATCGATATAGACTTTATCGCCAATTTCTGCTGCTAGATCTTCGATTTGTTGATTGTTAGCCATTAGATTTTGGGGGAGTAATCGGCAATTTTAAAGACGTATAGATAGTGTACCAATATAATCGATGCCCAGATAGCGGTCATGCCTACTGCCCAGCTCCAATTTGCTCTCAGGAAGATGTTGAAGAACCACATCCCAGAGTTGATCGAGGAAAATACAGCGACATGAGCAGCAAAAGTCCAGATGTCATCTAGTCTACGATATTCGGGGTCACTCCGATCGGGTTCGCGCGGCCATTTGGGGGGCATAATTTAGGCTTTAGGGGTTAGGTTTTAGGCTTTAGATTAGAGCCTTAAATTTAATTATCGATTGATATAGCTGCGGTTAATAAAAAGAGGGGCTAGCCCCTCTTTTTATTATTTTAGCCAGTAGAAATTAAATTTGACTTAGGCTTCGACAGTTACTTCTTCGGTAGCTACGGGAGCTTCTGATTCAGCAACTACTGGTTCTGGTGGGATTTCAGCTTCTTCCATTGCTGATGGGATTTCTTCTTCGACTAGATCGAGGGGTTCTTCGACTGCATTAGGAATCTCGATCGATTCTAATGGTTGTCCAGAAGCTTTGGCTATTAGCATCTCACGATATTTAGCTGCCATCTCATCAGCCATTTCGTAGACACGCTCACGATTTTTGATCATGTCGCCTGGTTCTGGCTCCAATTGCTTGGTAGACAGGGAAATCCGGCCGCGTTCTGCATCAAGGTCGATGATCATTACTTTGACTTCATCATTGACATTGAACACGCTGTGTGGTGTGTCGATGTGATCGTGAGAAATCTCGGAAATGTGAAGCAACCCGCTGACTCCACCGATGTCGATAAATGCACCGTAAGGCTTGATACCGCGTACCGAACCGATCACGACTTCGCCGACTTCGAGGCGATTCATCTTGCGTTCTACGAGTGCGCGACGGTGGCTGAGTACCAGACGGTTGCGATCTTCATCTACTTCGAGGAACTTGAGGGGGAGTTCTTCGTTGACTAATTCTTCTTTGGCTTTGCGAGTGCTGATGTGGGAGCCAGGGATAAATCCACGTAATCCTTCAATGCGAACTAACGCACCACCACGGTTGGTAGCGAATACTTGGGAGCGAACGGTTGCATCTTCAGCTTGCAGTTGGCGTACCCGTTCCCAGGCGCGCATGTACTCAATCCGGCGGATGGAGAGGGTAAGTTGCCCATCTTCATTCTCATCAGTGAGGATAAAAAATTCGCGAGTCTCGTTCGACTGTAATACTTCTTCAGGTTGATCGACACGGTTGATCGACATTTCCTGAATTGGAATGTAAGCGGCAGTTTTCGCGCCAATATCAATCAGCGCACCCCGTGGCTCCAAACTGAATACGGTACCAGCAACGACATCGCCAGGGCTAAAGTGGTAATCGTACTTGTCAAGTAAGGCTGCAAAATCGTCGAGGGTGAAACCGATATCTACTGTTTTCTGACTGGCCATGCAATATTATAGTTTATGCTAGTGGTGTTCTTTTCCGTATTAATCCGCCTCCTATCGATGTACACGCACGTTGACTAAATTAAATCAGTTAATAATGTGTCGCCTACATCTACATATCTCATTCGGTCTCATTCAGAGCGGTCGAAGAGTTGATATTTAGAGTCCAAACATCACATTTTAGCATAGGATCGATCTATATTTCACCGAAATTTCTAAACGGGAACAACGATAGGATTCACACGTGATTGACTGGATACACTTCACAGTGTTTTGACACTATTCAACCGAAGCAGGTTTTTCTAAGATCTCAAAAGAACTAACATTAAAGACTTTCCCAATCATTGCCAGAGTCATCACATCATCATTTAGAGTCCCCTGCGCTTTTACCTGCAATCCGGCTTGACGCAAATCGCGAGGACAATCTAGCAGCTCGTAAGTAGTCCCATCCTCAGACACCAATGCCCAAGCACCTGTGCCCAAACCTTTCCGCTCAATTCCACCAATCACCGTAATCATACTGTTTGAGAATCTCCTCTCGCCGCGAACCTAGCTAAACCAAAACATAACAATCCATTTACTACCAAGAAAATGCGGGCAATCGCCCCATCACCTAATAACCACATTTGGGGTGAGATGACTGCACTCACCAATAGACACGCCGACACACCCAAACTAGTGCCTACTGCAAACCATTTTCCCTGAGGAATTGACCAGCAAGCTACCATTAATAGTAGCGGAATTAGGACACTGGCAAACGCTGGATTTAAAATGCTGTTACTATTGTTACCAGCGATCGCATTGCCCAATTCTGGAATCGAACTACCTAAAATCCGAAATGGTGTCTGGGGGAGATCGAAGATATAAAACCCCTGTAGGAAAAATAAGCCGCTACTGCCTAATACCATTCCACTCATCAGTGGCAATCCAAACGGGACGTAAGTACGAATCAAGAAGGCTAGGAGATAAGAACCTAGTACCATTGCTAATTTTGGCACTAAAGCGATCGCTCCACCATCGATCCAGAACCGGAGATTGAGATAACCATTATCCCGCAGCCAGCGAAAGAAGTCATTGAAGGTGATTTTGCCAGTTTGAGCGAGTTTGACGGCAGCAGCGGCATCTAAATGTCCCGATCCATAGTAGTTTTGCGGATCTTGCTCAATTTTGCGGACAGATTGTTGGAGGACAGCGAAGATCTCGTCTGGGGCGGTGATCCCTGTAGACTTAATCAGCGCGGCGACACCAGCTACATGGGGAGCTGCCATACTCGTACCTTGCAAGCCGGAAATAATCGGCGTGTTGGTATCGGGATCGATCGTTTCTTGCCAAATTTTACTGCCATGTCCGCCACCTGGAGCAGAAATGTCTACACCTGCGCCGTAGTTAGAAAATTCAGCGCGTTCACCTTGAGCATCAGTAGCCCCAACGCCGATTACATGGGCATACCGAGCTGGATAAGAGGCGGAACTATTATTTTCATTGCCAGCGGCGGCGATGATTACCACCCCTTTGTTGTAGGCATAATCGATCGCATCTTTCAGCACCTGACTTTCGCCCCCACCACCCAGGCTCAGATTGATAATATCGGCTTGATTATCGGCAGCAAATCTGATGGCTTCGGCAATATCAGTAATTGTGCCACCACCACTGGCTGATAAGACCTTGAGCGGCATGATTTTGGCTTCGTAGGCAATTCCGGCAACGCCGTAGTTATTGTTGGTGGATTGGGCGACGGTACCGGCTACGTGAGTGCCATGACCGTTATCATCGTCAGCAGTATTGTTGTCATTAACAAAATCATATCCTGGGACAAATTCTGTTTTGGCTAAATCAGGCACCTTGCTCACGCCTGTATCAATAATCGCAATGGTGACACCTCGTCCACGAGTCTCCTCCCAAGCACGTTCGGCATGGATGTTATGCAAATGCCACTGCTTGCTGTACTGAGGGTCGTTAGGGGCAACGGAAGTACGATAGATATAGTTTGGCTCGATCGATTCGACATCCTGACTCAGGCTCGATCCTCGGAGCTGTTCGAGTAATGTTCGATCGCCCTTGATGATATATAAATGTTCTGACTGGGAAAATTCACTATTGAGCTGGGGTGCTAGCTGATATTTACTAGTAATTACCTGTAATTGTCGATCGATTTCTGTCGCTGGGATATTCTCTCTAAAATCGATCACCAGAGAATCAAATTCTCCCCTGGTTGCCAATCCCTGAAAGTTAAAAATGGCAAACCCAATGCCCAGAAAAAATAATCCGATGATGAATAGTTTCCGCATATCCAGCAATCGCTCTTAAGCTCAATTAATACCTTTAAGCATAGCTGAAGATTTAGGGGATAGGGGATAGGGG
>CASBPY010000291.1 GCA_949127675.1 Synechococcales cyanobacterium PMM_0072 | reverse complement strand
GATCGACTCTTGCGATGCTTGTTTAATTGAATCTACCAATTTGGGGACTTGACTGAGATAAAGCGTCTCTTGAATTGCTTCCCAGTCTTCTTTTCCGACTAAAATAGCATCATTACCTTCGCTAGAGATAGCGATCGGTAAATGTTGTCCAGTCACCTCATCAATTAATATAGACAAATTATCCTGTGCTTGTTGAATCGTAAATAGTTGCATTTTATCTACATTTAATGATGTTTTAGTCTTCAATTTTAACTCACTCATCCCAAAAACCCATCAAATATCACCACGGCGAAACCCAGCCCACATTTCTTGTCTTAGTGTGCTAATCTCTTCTAGGTAAGATCGCCACCCAGCTTAGTTAGACTAGATCGAACAAATTGAAACAACCCAATCAAATGAAAATCTTAGCAGCAGCAGATTAAGTTCAAAATTGAAGCTCGTTGGCGCAAGCCCCAGCCTTTGGCTAATCGACATAACTACCAACCCCAGATATACCACTACTATGCGATTAGCCAGGGGCTAGGCTCCGCCAACGATCCACAACCGTACCAGCACAGCAACTATAGCGTATAATTCTTGACATAACTTGCTTAGTCTTCGATATGTTGACTTAGCCTACGGTCGGTAATCGATCGTAATTAGATTTTCTCGACTTTCACCACTCCATCAGCAGCAAACTCTACAGTCAAGCGAAAACCTTGTAATAGAGCTGTACCCAATAGTGGTTTCGTGCCAGTCGCCAGTACTTGAACTAATTCTTCACGACCGTTCCACTCAATCCGAGCCAAATGAATCGGGATTAAAGCTTGACTACCATCAGCTAGTCTTACTTTTGTCGCAGTATGCAACGGCAAATTCATCAAAGCAATCGCTTGGGGTGGTAAAGTTAAACAATCATTAAAACCAGTATCGACAACACAACTAATAGATAAATAAGTTTTTCCCGCGAGGAGAAAATTCACAGGTATCATTACTCTACCATCTACAATTTCACCCGTTATCATCTTTTCGTCCGGCCACTCGTCCCATCAAAGCTGAATGCAACATCATAACCAATTCTTAATGTGAATAGTCTCGCCACTGGATTTTTGTGCTTGAGTTCTAGTCCTCCCTCTACACTATCAACACCAATTCGATATTCGCCCGTTTCCACATCGAGAGTCAACATCTTGCCGATATTTTCTGAAGTCTCGACTATCGATCTAATTCTTTCTTCATAGAGTCTTTGTCCTGCTGCTGCAACTTCCTCAATCGTCCAAAAAATTGTTTCTAGCATATTTTCCCCAGCTAATTTAGCTCTACAGCCTGCTCTCACTATACCCGATCCGGTAAATGCAAATCTCAGAGACTGTACAACTACTATGCGATTAGCCAGGGGCTAGGCTTCGCCAACGATCCGCAACAGTACCAACACGGTAATTAAAGCGTATAATTTCTGACACGACCTGCTGATTCGACAAGTTCGTTGGTGGTAAGGTCACTCAGCCTCCGGATCTATCCCCAATTCCCGCAATCGCTGTGCTAATCTTTCCGCACGTCGTTCTGATTCGATCGCCCGTTGAGACTCTTGTTGAGCACGTTGAGCCTCCTGTTGGATTCGTTCATTAGGAGTAGGATAACGTTTACCAGCCAAATCTTACCAATACAACCATTCCCGCGTCACGCTCCCATAGTTTCCCCGCTCGCAACCAATCCCCAACTCAATTTCGGACATTCAGACTGGATTTACCGCTTCGCTCCTCCCACAGCATCAATAAGATCGCCTTGAGCAGTCCAGGTATCAATTCTTGCAGTTCATTATCCACGGGCGTTTCGTCCGAATCGAGTAGCTCGTCGGCTGAAGGGAAGTATTTTGGTGAGTAAAAATCTAACATAGTGAGATTCTGCCACGAATAGAATACATTTTGCTCAAGTAGCCACATTTGAAACTACTTTACCAATTACAATTTTACCTGAAATCATTGTTCGATCCGATCGTCGATACCACCAAACAGCAATACATAAGCACTAGTATTTTTAAGCTGGTGCAAGATGTGATTAGGTTAATATCTTGACTTATTATAGTAATTACTACCATAATATAGAAAAGTTATTTTGAGTAAAAGATGACTCATTTGATCGCCCCATCACCGTTTGATTTAATTTCATCTAAATCGATATCCTCTTTGTCTAGTCTGGATTATAGCCTACTAACAGATCTGTATCAATTGACAATGATAGCTTGCTATGTGGGCGAGTCAGTCGATCGATCTGTTGCCAGTTTCGAGCTATTTGTGCGAAAACTACCAAAAGGGTTTGGATATTTAATTGCGATGGGATTAGCTCAAGCATTAGAATACCTCGAACAACTCCAGTTTAGCGCAGCTCAAATTGCCGAACTCCAAGCTACAGGTATTTTTAACAACGCCCCAGACAGGTTTTGGCAACTACTCGCCACTGCGAAGTTTACGGGTGATGTGTGGGCAGTACCAGAAGGGACAGCAATCTTTGCCAATGAGCCAATCCTACGAATTGAAGCCCCTTTATGGCAAGCTCAACTAGTAGAGACTTATTTACTCAACACAATTAATTATCAAACGTTAATTGCCACTAGAGCCGCGAGATTGCGCGATGTGGCAGGTGCCGATGCCACATTACTCGAATTTGGTACCCGTCGCGCTTT
>CASBPY010000290.1 GCA_949127675.1 Synechococcales cyanobacterium PMM_0072 | reverse complement strand
GGAGAAACACTAAAATCAACTTCTGCTACTTGAGTTTTGTAACTGTGAGATTTCGCCTCATTACACTCTTGTCTCAATTGCTCTACTAGGCTCAAAAACTCACGCCAATGCAACCATTTTTTCGAGCAATCGCTGACTGGTGTACGTTCATTTCTTCCTTTCTCATTGATCTTATTAATCTCAGATTGTAATAAATTAACCACTGAATTTTTTAGGTCATCTTCAACGAAAGAGTGGTATAAAAATTTAGCAACTATGATAAACGTCTCAAGAACAGAAACTTCGGTGTAGGTACTTTGAATACCTCGACCTTGATTCTCAGGCTGTTCTGCAAGTGGATCGGCTCTGAGCCATGAAGTATACTTGAGAGCTAAATTTACAGTCTCTGTTGCTACTATTTCCGCATATAAAATTGCCGATTCCTGATAAAAATTCCACTCAGATGGAACTTTTACCATTTGTTTTAAACTCATTTCTGTCATCGGCACATTCTGGTAACGATGTAACCAGCCCAGAATTAGTCGGATGTGCTTCAAATCGAGCTTTACCGTTGACTGACGAACGGCTTTTTCGGGATTTGAACTGTTTGGATCTGTCCTGAACTGTTCAAATTTTTGCAGTTCTTCTTGAAGGCTGTCTGGTAAAACATCGCCTTTCACAGCTCCTAGTCCATATCTAAACGGCTGAATCTGTTCTCCCTGACTGTTTTTATACAGTCGCTTTGTTACCCGAACATTAACGGCTGATTTATCTTGGTGCTTTTCTGAAGAAAATCTTGATTTGGTAATATTGATGGAATCTAGCCACCAGTTTTTTTCCGCGCACCAGGCTAATAGTTTTTTTAAAGCAGCTCGATAAGTCCGCTGACTATTACTGGGGATTTGCCGTAAGTCAAAGACCTGCTGCTGAATTTGGGATGCCTCTGGCAATTGTGCCAAGCTAATGTCCTTCATGTAATTCAGAGCCATTTTTGTATCTTCGGCAGTCAGCTTATTGCCCTGAGATAATGTCAAACCCCATCCAGGGATAGTGTAACGGAGCAAAGCTGTTTTCGTCCGAGACAAGGTAGCCTGAGCTTCTTTTTGAGGCTGAGTCGATATAATCTCTTGATTGTAGAGATGCCAAATATCATACAGCGTCGAGGGTTTATCTCCAGAAACTAGCTCCATAGGATGTTGTTTGAATGTCTTTGTTTCTACAATTTGAATTACATCATGAGAGCGATCAGTTGGTGAATCTCTCTAGCGGGAAATAAACAGTGTGCCAATAACTTGCTTTTTGCAACCGAGGGTTTGACCCCGCCCTTAATAATTTATTGCATCTTGCTGTACTGTGCTGCTTGTGCGATACTCTGGGGAGAGTGATTGAAAATCTTCGATCTCACCCTTCAAAAGTTAATTTCTCCTGTAGTTCCCATCGGAGTTGAAATGAAATCAGCAACCCCTGCACAACGTAATCGATTGAGTGTCTGTACTGTTAATCAATATACAGCAGAGATCTATATGAGAGCCAAACAGATGGAAGTTTCTTGGCTTTCTATCCCACCGATTTACCGCTTCAATTTACCAATGAAAATCCTTCAGAATGGCTAAAGGAGCTAGTCTGAAGGATTCTCCCGTATTCGATCTGGTCTTGGCAGAGAAGATTGAATTACTGAGATGAGATTTAGTTTTCATCTGACAAACAACCCGCAAACCCTGCTAATAACAGAGCTTAGGCTGATTAAAGTTTATCCTATTTTTTTTATATCGGTCGATGATATTAAGATTATATCATATCATATCGGTTCAAGCTATACCTAGACTAGGTTTGCGGGGTTTTAAACCACTATTAACTCCAGCAAATGGAAAACAGACAAGTATTTGCAGGGCTACCCAATCAGGATTGCACCCCAGAGCAGTTAGCTGAATTGAATGCTAGTGGCATCGCACCAGACATTGCCGAATTAAATGTTGATTATCTCGAAGGCGATCGGGCAATCGGCGCGATGCTGTGGGCAATAGGAGAAATAGATCGTCGCAATGATGGACGAGTAAGGGATAAGTATCTAGACTATCCCCAAATCAGGGGCGGGGGATTAGCTTTCTATGGTGTCGATCCCTTAACTGGGGAGCGGACTGAGTGCCTTAGCTTCAAACCGCTGTCCCCGCTATCCACTGATCGCAAATATGAGAATCCCCCCAAAGCCGAAACTCAAGCGATCTATCTGGCGGTGACTTATCGGGTATGGAAGTTAGTCAGCGATCGCTATAATGTACCGATGCCCGTTGAAGCTACAACAGCACCCCACACAGATGAGGCTCAAGCATTCTGGCGGTGGGCGATTGACAACAATCTGCCGATCATCCCGACTGAGGGGTCTAAAAAGGCAATGGCGGCTATCTCCCACGGGTTCCTCGCCGTGGCACTAACTGGGATTTGGAATGGAGTCAATGCGGTCAGGGATGAGAATGGTAAAACTCATAAATACACCCTGATTCCCTCATTGCTACCGATCGCCACACCAGATCGGGTGATTAACATTGCTTTCGATCGGGATAAAAAAGCCAGCACCAATAAGGCGGTAATTCTGGCACGATCCGTACTCGCCCAAAGGTTTATCGAGTTAGGCTGCCAACCACATAGCATTGCCTGGGATATTGAGTATAAAGGGCTAGACGATCTGATCGTTGGCTGTGGAGTCGAGGCATTAGTAGCAGCAATCGATCGGGCGGAATTATTAACGGGAGAAAAGCCCAACTTTAACAAGAAGCCCGCACCGAATATTCTGGCTGAGAAGATCGCCAAGGAATTAAAAGATCGGCTGCTGTACGATGCCAGTGGTAAGCTGTGGCGATCTTACAGTGGGGGAGTTTGGTACGAGAAAATTATCGAAGAAATCGAACGATATTTCTACGAACGGGCGTGTCAGGACGTACCCGAACTGATCCCTGCCTACATCGAAAATCTCGTTAAAGTTGCCAAATGGAAGTTATTAGAACCTAGATGGGATGAGGCTTCGGGTTTAAATTTTATCCCCTTTAAAAACGGAGTATGGGATGTTAGACAGAAAACATTATTGCCTCACGCTCCAGATTTCCGGCTCACATGGAAACTCGATCGGGACTATCCCGAAACTGGTAGTGACTGGCTCAATATTGATAAATTTTTGCACGAAGTAACCAGAGGCAATCAGCAGCTCAAAGATATCTTGATTGCTGCCTGTAATGCGGTTCTGCTTGGTCGTAGCGACCTGCAAAAAGCCATTTACTTAGTTGGCAGTGGTGGCAACGGGAAAGGGTCGTTCCTTCGGCTTCTGGAAATGTTGGTCGGGCACAACAATACCCACAGCACCACGCTGCAAGACCTCTGTGAAAACACATTTGAGTTAGCCAATATTTATAAAAAACGGCTGATTATTTGTCCTGATGAGGATAAGCGAGTGGGTGGTTTATCGAGATTTAAATCGATTACAGGTGGAGATTCGATCCGAGGGGAGAAAAAGGGTAAGGATGCTTTTAAATTTCGCTATGAAGGGATGGTGGCGATCGCCTCTAACGAGCCGATATTTTTAGGCGATACGAGTTATGGACTAGCTCGGCGGCTGATTACTATCCCCTTCAAGTACCGAGTCCCCGATCTCCAGCGGCGAGACTTGGCGGCGGCATTTGCCGCAGATTTACCAGGTCTTACCGCTTATCTTCTGTCTCTAGATGGCGATTGGGTTCAATCTACCCTCCTGGGCAGTAGTTCGGTGGCTGAAGTTAAACAGACTGAATGGGATCTAACCACTCGTACTAATTCGATCGCTGCATTCTTTGACGATTTCCTGATTTTCGATCCTAAAGCTAAAACTCCCACTTCTATCCTCTATGGAAGTTACCAAGACTACTGTAAGACTTCGGGTTTGTCGGCTAAGTCCGTTCACAAGTTCACTCCCGAACTAATAGACCTGTGCAGCATTAAGTTAGGTTTGGCAGTCTCTCAGCACCGCACTAACAAGGAGCGATTAATTATCGGACTGCGGTTTTATTCCACAGCAGAACGTGACGCTTGTGACGCTTGTGACGCTT
>CASBPY010000289.1 GCA_949127675.1 Synechococcales cyanobacterium PMM_0072 | reverse complement strand
TTAAATTAGTGGATAGTGAATGGTGAATAGTGAATCTGGTTAATTTCGAGGTAGGGGCAATTCATGAATTTCCCCTATCTTGAAATTGAGTCTAGCAATACATCGATCTCGGCATTATGATGGATGAAAGAGAATAGATGTTTGAAGACAATCTTTCCGGCTTGATTCACTACAAACTGGGCTGGTAAAGGTGCGCCGAGAGCTTGCCCAACATGGTACCGTCGAAATCTCGCACAACTAGGATCGCTTAGTAATGGCATTTGCAAGTCTAAATCCCGCACCACTTTTTTGCTCTGCTCTGCGTCCGTACTAGTAATCATTAGTACTTCGACACCTCGATCGACAAATTCTCCATATCGCTCGTTTATTTCTTTGATATGGGGATAGCAAAAGGGACAATATTGCTGTTCAGTAAAAATGCGGGTAAAATATAAAACAACTGGCTGAATGCCCCGATAATCAGATAGTTTTACTTGCTTATTATTGCGAACATCATAAATTTGAATCTCTGGAGCCATCGATCCTAGCTCTAATTCATTCTCTGCCGGTATCGGCAACAAGTTATCAAAGAATCGTCGATTTATCAATCCTTTGAATTTATTAATACTAGCGTAAGCCATGTTTATCTTAATATTACAGATGTTTTGTAGATTTAGATATTGCCGAAACCCTAACTATTAGACACTGTTCACTATTCACTGTTCACCTACTTTAATTGTTTTCCCGCCTGGTTGCCAATCTACGGGACAAACTTCTGTAGGATGTGCCTGAACATGTTGAATTGCTTGCAAGACGCGCAGAGTTTCATCGACACTGCGACCGAAGGAGAGATTATTAATGGTAGCGTATTGAATGATGCCTGATCGATCAATGATAAATAGACCGCGCAGTGCCGCGCCCAACTCTGGATCTAAAACGTTATAAGCCATGCTAATTTCCTTCTTGAGATCGGAGATCAAAGGATAATTGATATCACCTAACCCACCCATCTTTCGCTCTGTTTCGATCCAGGCTAAATGCGCGAACTCGCTATCGACAGATATGCCAAAAATTTCTGTATTGAGGGCTTCAAACTCTGCATATCGATCGCTAAAGGCAATAATTTCCGTCGGACAAACAAAGGTAAAATCTAAAGGATAAAAAAATAGCACCACATATTTGCGGCATCTGGATAATTGAATCTTCTGAAATTGACGATCGACAACAGCAGTTGCAGTAAAGTCTGGGGCAATTTGTCCGACTCTCAAACAGCCTCGATCATCATTGTGCATACAGTTATCTTGGAGATAATTTAGATGTTTAAAATAAAAATTGAAGATTATTTACAATCTGTGATAATTAATTACCCACAGGTGTGAATAAGTTATTGATAATTAGAAGTTAATGCTCCAACAATAATGATAGCCTAAAAAGTGCCGCCGCGAATTGGACACTATTAGTACCATTGTCTGCGGATACAATCAATTATTACAAAATTCAGAACCGTCAGTTAGCATGGATCTCCTCACCCATCTATCATTATTGATTACCGACTTAGACCATACCTTAGTTGGCAATGATGAATCACTAGATTTACTCAATCAGGTGCTCGATCGATATCGTCAGACACTAGGGACTAAACTAGTCTACGCTACAGGTCGATCGCGGGAGTCTTATCAAGATCTAATTACCACCCAACGACTACTGGTACCCGACGTACTAATTGCAGCCGTAGGTACAGAAATTTATCTAGATGCTGCTGAAACTCCAGATCCAGCATGGGTAGACAAACTTAGTACTAACTGGCACAGAGAAAAAATTGTCGCCATTGCCAGTAGATTTGCTGATTTAGAATCTCAGCCTCACTCTGAACAACGTCCATTTAAAGTTAGCTATTATCTCTCGCCGAGCGTAGTTGCCGCCGTCGTGCCACAGTTGCAAGAATTATTTTCTGAACAGGGATTAGATGTTGAAGTTATCTATAGTGGAGGTAAAGATTTAGATATTCTCCCACGGGGTGGGGATAAAGGAACCGCAGTGCAGTTTTTACGCGACAGATGGCAGATCGATCCGGTGCAAACAGTTGTATGTGGGGACTCTGGTAACGATATTTCCCTACTCAAATATGGACATGAACGTGGCATTATTGTCGGAAATGCTCAACCTGAGCTACGGTTATGGCATGAGCTTCATCCCGTCAATTATCATTATCTGGCTGCTGCTGACTACGCCGCAGGCATCTTGGAAGGACTTAAATATTTTCAGTTCTTGGCGTAATTTAGGTGGGTGTTTTTCTACCAGTGATTGTGTAAACATCCCTTTTGTGAGTACGCTAAGGTAATGGCAGTAATAATAGATACAGATTTGGGCAGAATTTAAGTATTGAGACCTGATCGTGTAGAGTTTTATCAACACCTCGATCCTGCTCCTAAATTTGAATGTAATCGTAGTAGAAAGATCTGGTGATCTAAATCAAGCTATTAAATTTACCAACTCATCGAGATCGACTACTTGACAAAATAACGAATATACCTGAACTTGGCTGAGTATTAGCTACTGTAGAGCAAAGACTCACTCCACCCAGATTTCCCACAATACTCCTGACGAACTCCAAACGCCCCTATGTCAACTCTCGTCATCGTCGAATCTCCCACCAAAGCCCGCACCATCAGCAAGTTTTTACCATCTAGTTATATTGTAAAAGCTTCGATGGGACATGTCCGCGATTTGCCACCTTCAGCAGAAGAGATTCCGGCTGAATTCAAATCACAGAAGTGGGCAAACTTGGGAATCAACGTCGAAGCTGGATTCGCGCCGCTGTATATTATTCCCAAGGACAAGAAGAAGATTGTTCAGGAATTGAAAACTGCGCTTAAAGGTTGCAGCGAACTGATTCTAGCGACGGACGAAGATCGGGAGGGGGAAAGTATCAGTTGGCATTTATTGCAACTGCTCAATCCTAAAGTGCCAACGAAACGAATGGTATTTCATGAGATTACCAAGGAAGCAATTCAGAAAGCACTCAAAAATTGTCGCGAGATCGACGAGCAGATCGTTCACGCCCAAGAAACACGCCGAATTCTCGATCGATTAGTCGGTTACACCCTATCCCCCTTACTCTGGCGGAAAATTGCTGGGGGTTTGTCTGCTGGCCGAGTCCAGTCGGTAGCCGTGCGATTGCTCGTCATCAAAGAACGCCAACGCCGAGCGTTTAAATCAGCCCAATATTGGGATCTCAAGGCAGTACTGGCACACAAGAAAGCTGAATTTGATTCGAGATTAGTGACAGTCGATGGTGCAAAAGTTGCCACAGGTGCAGATTTTGATCCAAATACGGGAAATCTGCTTGCAGGTAAAAAAGTTAAAGTTCTCAATGGGGTAGAAGCCAACGCTTTAGTCGAGAACCTGAGTGGCAAAACCTGGACAGTGACAGGACTAGAAGAAAAACCTGTCACCCGCAAACCCTCGCCCCCATTCACCACTTCCACCCTCCAACAGGAAGCCAACCGGAAACTGCGATTATCTGCCCGCGAAACCATGCGGGTAGCTCAAAGTTTGTATGAGCAAGGTTATATCACTTATATGCGGACTGATTCCGTCCATCTTTCCGAACAAGCGATCGAAGCAGCTAGATCTTGCGTACTAGAAAAATACGGTCAAGAATATCTCAGTCCCAAGCCCCGTCAATATACTACCAAAGCTAAAGGTGCTCAAGAAGCCCACGAAGCAATTCGCCCTTCTGGGAGCTGCTTCCGCACTCCTAAAGAAACCGGATTAGTAGCCAAGGAACTACAACTTTACGATTTGGTATGGAAACGCACAGTTGCCAGTCAGATGGCTGATGCTCGTCAAACCCAACTCAGCGTCGATTTACAGGTCGAGAACGCTGGATTTAGATCATCTGGTAAGCGGATCGATTTCCCAGGCTACCTGAGAGCATATGTCGAAGGCTCAGACGATCCCAACGCCGCGATCGAAGACCAAGAAATCATTCTCCCCGCCTTAGTCAAGGGAGATACACCCGATTGCAAGAAACTCAACGCGATCGATCACGAAACCCAGCCACCAGCACGTTATACCGAAGCATCCCTAGTCAAGATGCTCGAAAGTGAAGGGATCGGTCGTCCGAGTACCTATGCGAGTATCATTGGGACGATTATCGATCGGGGGTATGCCCAACTTCAAAGCAATGCCCTCGTGCCCAGTTTTACCGCTTTTGCTGTCACAGCATTACTCGAAAAACACTTCCAGGATTTAGTCGATCCGAGTTTCACCGCCCGAATGGAGCAAACTCTCGATGATATCTCCACTGGTACAACTCAATGGCTACCATATTTAGAGAAATTCTACCTGGGTGAAACAGGGCTAGAAAATCAGGTTAAACTCGGCTTCACTGATATCGATGCCACCCTTGCCCGCACAATCGATCTCGACAATCTCGATGTCAAAGTGCGGATCGGTAAATTTGGGGCATTCATCGAAACCGAAGCGGGGAACGCCTCCATCCCCAAAGATCTCACCCCCGCCGATCTTGCCCCCGAAACGATCGAAATGTTGCTCAAACAAAAGAGTAGCACCCCTGATACCCTAGGAAATCACCCCGAAACAGGCGAACCAATCTACCCCAAACTCGGCCCCTTTGGGCCATACGTCCAGTTGGGTGACAAAGTAGAAGATAGCAAGAAAAAGCCCAAACAATCTTCCTTACCCAAAGGAATGAAGCTCGAAGATGTCACCTTGGAGATTGCGATCGAACTGCTCAAACTCCCTCGCAGTCTCGGTGTTCACCCCGAAACAGGTGGCAAACTCCAAACTAATTTGGGTAGATTTGGCCCCTATATCCTGTACGATCGAGGTAAAGAAGGCAAAGAATATCGATCGCTCAAAGCCCCTGATGATGTCCTCACCGTCACCCTGGAGCGAGCTGTAGCTATCCTCGCCGAACCCAAAGCCACTCGTGGCGGCAAGAAAGAACCACTTCGGACGATCGGCAATCATCCTGACGATAATGAACCTGTAGCGATTTTTGCTGGCCCTTATGGTAAATATATCAAGCACGGTAAAATCAATGCTGGCATTCCAGAAGGCGAAACAGTCGAGGAGATTACCTTAGAAACTGCTTTGAGTTTGCTCGTAGCCAAAGGTGCTACCGCCAAGAAAACTACTGCCAAAAAGACCACTGCTAAAAAGACGACAACTACTAAGAAAACTACCTCAACAAAAGCTAAAACTACTGAAGTAAAAGCTAAAACTACAGCAGCCAAAAAAGCTAAAACTACAACAAAGAAAACTACTACTAAATCAAAAACTATTTAAGCTCGAAAATTAGTTGCTAGTTGATAAGTGAGTAGTGGAGTTATTTATCAACTAGATTATGCCCTAAGCCTAGCTGGTGGGCAATGCCCACCCTACGCGATATCTGATATTTAATTATGCCCACCTACTTAATTGATATGGCTAATGCTTGAATCATGACTTATTGCTTAGGAATTATTTCTACTTATGGACTGGTAATGGCTGCTGACTCCCGTACCAATGCGGGAGTTGATTATATTTCCACCTATCGAAAAATGTTTGACTTTTCCGTACCTGGAGATCGGACAATCTTACTATGCACGTCGGGAAATCTCTCGATTACCCAATCGGTGATGCTGAGTATCGAACAGGACTTGCGATCTTTGGAGGCAGAGAATTTGCATTCTTGTCACAGCATGTATGATATCGCTTGTTATATAGGGCAAAAGTTGCGTCATATTCAAGCGCGAGAGCGGGAATGGCTAGAGAAAGATCGGATTGATTCCAGTTGCAATATCCTTCTCGGTGGACAGGTACGCGGACAAGCAACGGAACTGTATATGGTCTATAACCAGGGCAATTTTATTAAAGCGATGCCTGAAACGCCGTTCTTGCAAATCGGCGAAATCAAGTATGGAAAGCCGATTTTGGATCGGATGTTGACGTTTAATACGAGTATCGAGGATGCGGTGAAATGTGCGCTGTTATCATTTGATTCGACGATGAAATCAAATGTCTCTGTCGGTCCCCCGATCGATCTGATCATGTATCGTACTAATAGTCTGGAAATTTGCCATCAGCGGACTCTTCAACGGGGCGATCCTTATTTATTGCAAGTTCGTAGAGAGTGGGAGTCATTTTTAAAAACTGCATTCGAGCGGATTCCAGCTATTGACTGGGATCAAAGTAACGAGCAAAAATTAGAACCAGCCGAATTTTCAGGTTTTTTGAATCACTAGTCGGTAGTCCATTTGATTGGTTATCGCCCCCATTGTCCGCAATTTTCCCTCCACGGGGGTTGTTTGGGCAGGGAATGGACTAGAACAGAGCGCAATGTGGTTGTCAGTAACTAATAAGCCATGAGTGGGATCGTAGCCCCGCCAGCCTGCTCCTGGAAGATATATTTCTGCCCAAGCATGGAGGTGTCTGTCGTCGGTTTCGGCTCCAGCTTCATAGCCGCTGACAAATCTTCCGGCTAATCCGACAGCGCGACAGACTTCTAGCAATAAGACGACGAAATCGCGACAGGAGCCACAGCGATGTTTCCAAACGATCCCAGGGGGAAGTGATGCGCCAGTATCGCGGATCGAATATTGACAATTATGGTAAATTTGCTGGTTGAGTTCGTTGATAAAGGGGATCGTTTTACCATCGACGGTTTGCCAGATTTCGGCGGCTAATTCTGCTGCAATCGGATCGATCGAATGTCCCAGATATCCCGCTAAATATGGTTGCAATTGTTGAGATAATGATACCGGATAATCGATCGGTAAATTAGCTGCCCAGGTTTCGGTTAGGTAACTAAAGGGATTGATGAGATTGGTAGATATGGTAGTTTTAGTGGTAATTTGAAGCTGATTTGTAAGATTACTATCGAACCAAACTAGGATCGAATTATTGCCATCTAAATCGACGGATTTGGCAACTTGCTGGGGCGTGGGCGAAATTGACAGATCGAATGATAATACGGATTGATGAACATTTGATCGCGGGTATAATCTGAGCTGATGGGGCGCGAAAATTACTGGTTGACTGTAGGTATATTCGATCGAGTGTTCGATCTGAAAAATACTCATGATACTGCCTCAAGATCGATCGTCATAAAAGTGTCACCAATCTCTTTGGACACAATATTAATCCGTCGTTGGGTTTGATCGAGAAATTCATGTAAGCCGTAATCGATTACTTCCTCGATCGATAAAAAGTCCAATTCTGATCGCAATTTACCCAATTTAAGTTCGGCAGGATTGCACCAAGTATTTAAACCATTATTACCACTAATCAGATGTAAAGATTTCTCCGTAGAGCGGAGACAGTGTTGAATCGAACGCGGAAATTCTCGATCGAATATCAAAAACTTAGCGATATCGGTGGGACTAATTCGGTGACAAGTTTTACGATACATTTCATAGGCACTCACCGATCTTAATAACGCAATCCACTGCAATTCATCCAGCGGCGATCCGACTCCACCAGGTAACACAATAAAATATTTTACATCCAAAATTCGCGTCGTTTTATCAGCCCGTTCGATCGATCTACCCATCCGCCCAAAATGCCACGCCTCATTATGAGACATCGTTGCCGCCATCACTCCGGCAAATTGGTGACTAGCCATTTTCACCGCTTCAAAAAAGCTTGGTAACTCCGGTTGCGGATCTGCTTCCGCTGCCTCTTTTACCATAAAGTAAAAACTATTCACCTGTTCCCACATCTCGGAGGAAATAACCTCACGGATCGATCGAGCATTTTCTCGCGCAGATAGCAGACAGGATAGAATCGAGTTATGGTACTTTTCGTCATAAGTCAAAAACCGCACAACGTTCTCGGCGGTAGCCACTCCATAGCGACTGCGGAATATTTCTAAGTCTCCGGTGGTTAATACTAGCGGTTCCCATTGTTGGGCATCGACGACGGCACTGTCGAGGAGTAAGTTAAGGTTGACATCGACAAATCTGGCGATATTTTCGGCACGTTCGATATAACGATTGAGCCAATAAATAGAGTTAGCAACGCGACTAAGCATAGGTTCTGAATTTAGGGATTAATTGTAGGTTGGGTAGAGCGGTAGTGAAACCCAACATTCACAGGTTGCTTGTTAATATCGCCCTAGTTTCATTCTTCAACCAAACCTACGATTTAACGAACAACCCAAGTATCCTTAGTGCCCCCACCCTGAGAAGAATTAACTACCAAAGAACCCTCCTTCAACGCTACCCGCGTCAATCCACCTGGATTGATATAAATATCCCGCCCATTGAGAATATACGGGCGCAAATCCACATGTCTCCCATCGATACCATCGGGAAGCAACGTCGGTACCCGCGATAAACACAGCGTCGGCTGGGCGATATAATTGCGCGGATCTGCCACAATTTTTAACGCAAATTCGCTCCGCTCCTCAGCCGTGGATTTAGTGCCGATGAGCATCCCATAACCCCCCGATTCGGCGGCGGCTTTGACGACTAATTTATCTAAATTCTCCAGCACATACTGGCGTTGCTGCGGTTCCCAACATTGGTATGTCGGCACATTGGGGATAATTTGCTCCTCATCCAAATAATATTTAACGATCGCAGGCATGTAGGCATATACCACTTTATCATCTGCTACACCTGTACCTGGAGCATTGGCGATCGCCACTCGCCCCGCCCGATAGACATCCATCAATCCAGGCACCCCTAGCATCGAATCAGCCCTAAATGTCAGCGGATCGATAAATTCATCATCGATGCGGCGATAGACGACATCTACCTGTTGTAAGCCTTTGGTGGTTCGCATTTTCAGGAAACCATCGGAGATCGTCAAATCTCGCGACTCGACTAATTGCACGCCCATTTGTCGCGCCAAAAAGGAATGCTCAAAATAAGCAGAATTATAAATCCCTGGAGTCAGTACCACTACTGTCGGATTGGGGATAGCTTCGGGCGCTAAATATAGCAAGGTTTCTAGCAATCGACTGGGATAATCTTCTACAGGGAGAATCTGCATCTTCTCAAATAGACGCGGAAAGGTAGACTTCATCACCCGTCTACCTTCTAGTACATAGGAAACCCCCGACGGACAGCGGAGATTATCCTCCAATACATACCAACTACCATCTTTATCGCGTACCAAGTCCGTACCCGTAATATGACACCAGATCCCCTGCGGCGGCTGTAAGCCCATACAAGGCTTGAGAAATCCCGTCGCCGAGTAAATGACCTCTGCGGGGATTACCCCATCGAGGATAATCTGCTGTTGCCCGTAGATATCACTTAAAAATAGATTTAGCGCGTGAATCCGCTGCTTCAAACCCCGTTCTAGTAACTGCCACTCTTGATCGCAAATCGTGCGAGGAATAATGTCAAAGGGGAGAATTTTTTCAGTACCCCGATCGTCACTATATACGTTGAAAGTCACGCCTGTCTTGAATAAGGTGCTTTGGGCTAAATTTTGATGCTGCTGTAACTCAGATAGAGAAAGGCTGCCGATCTTATCAATTAGCGTCGTGGCAATCGATCGCGGCTTACCATCGGGCAAAAACAATTCATCATAAAATTCACCAGGTTGGTAACTATCTATTTCCATGTCTTCACATCAAATGAGATCAGCGTTTTGTTACCTTCTATCAATTCACTTTTTTGGCTCCCCATAACTGTATGGTGGGATACCATTTCAACTTGCCGATCGGCAGAAAGGTTTAAACAATTAGAAGAGGCTCGACTGCTGTTAGGTAGTCGAGCCTCTTCTAATTGTTTAAAGTCGGGTATCAGAAACCAGACATTGTTGAAAAAGTCTGGTTTCTGTCTCTATCTAGTTACCTGCTGGTAGGGAAGGAGAACGGTGATAAGGAACCACGTCCACACCGAAATAGCGGGAATATTCCACACTATCTACCATCATATTTACCGCAGCAACAAAGCCTTGTGCTGCCATCACACCGTTGTAATGAGAGATTTCAGCTTGGTTTGCTGGAGCACGTCCTAATAGGTGACGGAATAAGAATTCGATCGCCTTGGTGTTCGGATATGGGGTGTAGAATCGATCGATATAAGCTGCCGAAGTAGCTAATGTCGCGACAAATTCACGAGTGGAAATTACACCATTGCGAATTTGGCTTTCTAAATCCTGACGGCGGAACTGGGTGGGAATTTCACCAGTACTGAGATCCATGATTTGGATGTACAGTGCATCGATCGCTAGTGTAGCTTCTGCTTGACTCACATTTCCGTTGATCCGAAAGATGCGGGCTGAATGGGTGATATTTGCCGTTGTAGCTACGGTAGATTCGGTGATGGTCAAACTAGAGGAACGACCCAATGCAACGAGCTGTGACTCCTGCTGACGGGCAGCAGCGGCATTATCAGCGATCGCTTTACCAGTCATTGGCAGTTTCGCCATATCCATCCGAGGTTTGATCGTGTCAAAACTTGGCACTACAACTTGCTTATCTTGCTTGGTAAGTTTGTTGTAGAGGGTCTGGGTATTTGGGTAGTTCGCTGCTGGAAGGGTGAGGAAGCGGTTGTAAGGTACAACATCTTCACCAAACACTGTGCAATATTCGGAGCCGTTGACCATTGCGCCGATGAAGGCTTTAATCCCCTGAGTCGCCAGGATTTGGTTGTACTTACGGATTTCCGCTTGATCTAGGGGCGCACGTCCGAGGAAGTGCTTGGTACCTAGTTCGATTACTTTGGTGTTGGGGTAAGGCGTGTAGAACTCTTTCAGGTACAAGCCAGAACAACCGAGTCCTTCGATAAACTCTTTGAGGTTGATTTCGGAGTTGCCGAGTTTACTTTCGAGTGCGCTAAATTCGTTGGAGACAACGTATGGTTCGATATCCCGTTCAAACACTTGACGGTAAGCAGCGCGAATGACAGTTTTGAGCTGAGTTTTATCTCCAGCTTGGGTAAGCTTGAAGGTTTTGGTTTGTTCGCGCTTTTTGCTGACACCTTGATTGATTCGGAATTCGATGTCTGGCTGAGAACGGACACCTGTGGTCGCACCGAGTTCGACGAATCGAGGTGTCGCTGTCGATTGACCTTCGGTGACAATGCCGACTCCCGTATCGCCAATACTGCCAACACGGAGATTCCGACCGCTGACACCTGCTGGTGTGAGGTAACGGCTGTAGGGCACCATGTCTTCGTTGAAGCTTTCGCTGTATTCAGCAGAGTCAATCATCTCATCGACGATCGCATAGAAACCTTTTTTCGCAGCGATATCGAAGTATTTATTCATCTCTGCACGACCATAAGTCGGACGACCCAACAGCCGACGGTGCATGAATTCGATCGCCTTACAGACGTAGAGTTTCGCCCAGTAAGTATTGCGGAATAGATCGGATTTGGCGACCGCACGGACAAATTCCCGCACTGTAATATCACCATTCTCCAGGTTGATTTCCTGAACTTTGAGGCGTTGTCCTTCATAGACATCCCGTCCCATCACTTGCAGGTAAATTGCTTTAATCACTGCCTGAGTGGAAGCTTCGGTGAATGAAGTACTAGTACCCTGACCACGCTTAGAACTTTTACCAATGCCTCTGGCTCCAGGTAGTTGATCTAGCTTAAAGATCTTCGCACCCAATGTGCCAGGAGTAACTCCCCGCGCTCCAGGATTGCTGACTTGGCTATTGATACCAGGGCCTTGAGCAATCAAGATCCGGCGCGTATTCTTACCAAATGGTGCTGGCGAGTTGCTTGGATTGCGAGTTTCTTTGGGGAAGATCGCACCAAACTGAATTTCTAGCGGATCGTTGCCGGAACCGTAGACGTGTTGATCTGCTAGTGGTCGATCGTAAGCCGCAAAGGTGGTGATAAATTGGGGAATCTTGCGGAATGGTGCGCTGTAATTGAATAAGTCCTGTTGAGGTCCCCAGTTGCGACATTCTTGGGCTTCTTGACCCAAACCACGGATGTAAGGCACTGTTTCTTCACCGAAGTAGTCAGAATACTCGGAGGAGTCTACCAAGGCATCTACCAGCCCATTTAGCCCCTTAGCAGAGACGATGCTAAAGTACTTCTGGACTTCTTCACGGGAGGAAGGCCCACGACCGAGAATGTGCTTGAAGGCAAGTTCTAATGCCCGACTATTGATGAATGGCAGGAAGAAATTCTTCTGATACAAGGGAGACTTCGCCAAGCGACGGACGAATTCCTTCATCGAGATTTCGCCATTCTTGACTTTCGATTCCAAATCGGAAACCGATAAGCCATAAGCACGAGTGATGTCTCGCTCAAATAATTGGCGATAAGCCGCTTTGATCACATCATTTTTCTCGACTCCAGATAAGCCTGGTTTCATCGCATATTTAACGCGACGCTCTGCTGCTGCTGAATAAATTTGGGGCAGTTCTAATCCTTGCTGATCGTCAGAAGGTCGCCGCCGCAGCTTATTCGCTGGGGCAGATGCTTTGAACTCATTAATCATGATTTCAAAGTACTGACTCACAATTTCTAGAGCCTCTGGATCTTTGCTAAAATAGCCGATAGATCCAGCCCGCATCTCCTGAAGTGCAACGATGGTAGCCGGAACAGAGCAAGCATTTTGA
Organism: Synechococcales cyanobacterium PMM_0072; assembly: GCA_949127675.1. GTDB lineage: Bacteria > Cyanobacteriota > Cyanobacteriia > Cyanobacteriales > Chamaesiphonaceae > Chamaesiphon. The sequence goes on along the minus strand of CASBPY010000289.1, from coordinate 17,991 downwards.
ATGATTTCCCGCAAGCCGCGAGTATTCACCGTAATGATATTTGGGTCGCCAGCAACGATCGCATAAGTGATATAGCGCAAGAACCAGCTCATATCTCGTAAGGATTTCTGCATATTCGCAGGCCCGTACAACGAGATATTGATTGGTTGGAATCCCTGAGGAATCGCTCCCGCTCCAGATGCTGTAAACAGAGTAGTGATGTTTGAGAAAAAGCCACCTTTTGCTTCGATAAATGTGGCTGTACCCAGTGTCGTAGCACTTTGTTGTGTGCCACTAAAAAAGCTTCTAGATGGCGCGACTTCAGCCATTGCTGGTTTTTCCAAGAAAGCCATCGGCGAACCACCGACGAAAATCCGGTTAGCCGCACGAGAAACAATCAAGTCCGAATTATCGCTAATGATTTTGGCAATATCGATCCGTTTGGCTCCAGACTTGAAGTAGCTAGTTAGCTCAGTCAGTTCCCCAAAACCAGGGAACCGATCTTGCTGTTCAGCCTGCGAAATGGTCGCAACTGGTAATGTTTGATATAAATTTGGACGGGATAGCGAACCGCCACCACTTGCCTTAATACTCATTAGATCTTAAATCTCCCAACCGAATATTTTGTTAAGCCTAATCGAGTCGGGTTGAGGTTTTAAAACCTGCCCATCTGAGGGTCTGAAATTTGGGGATCGGTTGTCAATCCGGAGATCTTCAGCCAAGTACCAAATATTACTCACTCACTCGATCGAAATTTGAATAATTGGGTCGATCGAGATGTCTAGTCTCGTTTTCCCGATAAATGAAAGTTGTTACCAGCAAAACCAGCACAGCTTTCAGATTAAAACGTTTCGCCTGTTAATAGCTTGTTTATGAAGAAGTGTGTAGAAATTAAATTTTAGAATGACCTGCCAAAGATCCTAGAGGATCTAGGGACGAAGATTAGAAAAAAGATAAGTTTTGTTACAGAGAACTGGGGGGCTTGGTACTGGATGACTGGGGGACTGGGGAAAATTTGATTATTCACTCATCCCTGGTGATAAGTTCGTATCCAGCGGTGGAGGGGGATACAACGGAAATGAAAATTAAGGGTTCATTGCCGTGGTTGGATACTCCATGTACAGAGCCAATTGGCGCGATCACAACATCTCCCTTGACGATCGATTTCGTAGTACCAGCTCGATCTAGATAATATTCTCCCTGCCCAGCTAAAATAGTCCAAGTATCCTGTCCATGTGGATGGATATGTGCGGGAATTTCTTGATGGGGTTGGATATACCAATATACAATTGTCGATTCTGGGGATTCGGTAATCACAGAGCGAATCGGTTCTCCATCAGTCGGTTGGCAAAATTCAGAGCTACTAAAAATTCTTTGGCTCAGGTGCTCTAAAGGAGAATCGATATCCATCTTGCGGCAATTTGTTAGAAGACAAATTAATATATTTAGACAGTATTCGGACATCCATCAAGATTGCTGTCAAACTCAATACCTAATTTCCAGCTATGACTGCTATCGCTACCACGACGATGAATATTTTGTGTCAGCCGACATCTGAGGCTTGGCTTGAACAAGCGTTGGGGAATGTCGATACGATTTTACTGGATCATTCTCATTGTGAACGCAAAGCCGCTGGCACTGCGGTGAATATGATGTTTCGCTATCCGTCCAATCATAAGCTAGTCCGACAGTTAACAGCGATCGCCCAAGAAGAACTAGAGCATTTCGAGCAAGTAAATCAAATTCTTGAACGACGAGGAATTTCCCTCTCAGCCTTGAGCGCGCCCCCTTATGGCAAGGCAATGATGAATCAAATTCGCCACCAAGAACCCAATCGGATGTTGGATGCTCTCTTAATTTCAGGGCTAATTGAAGCCCGCTCCCATGAGCGATTGGGATTACTTGGGGCACATCTGCCAGATCCGAAGTTAGCCGCATTTTACCGCAGTTTGATGGCATCAGAAGCTCGTCATTTTGGGATTTACTGGCTATTAGCAGATACTTATTTTGACAGATCGATCGTCCAAAACCGTCTCGCCGAACTGGCAATCGTTGAGAGTGAAATACTTTCTACACTCCATCCCGAACCGAGAATTCATAGTTGATTTGGTGGATGAAGTTATGAACAAACAATATGGAAATTATAAGATTCGATCGTGGCAACCAGACGATCGACAGGCGGCTGCGGAGGTAATTAAGTATGCGTTAGCGGAATACGGTTTGGGCTGGGAGCCAGATGGTGCCGATCGAGATGTATTGTTGGTAGAAGAATATTATCTAGATCGAGATGGTGAATTTTGGGTAATTGAGGATCGAGGTGAAATTGTCGGTACGAGTGCTTATTATCCAGATCCTTATCGGGGCGAAAATGCGGTAGAAATTCGCAAAATGTATTTGTCCGCCAGAGCAAGAGGAAAGGGCTTGGGGAAGTATTTATTAGGGGAATTAGAACGATCGATCCTTGCACATGGCTATCATGAAATCTGGATCGAAACAGCTAGTGTGTTAACCTCAGCGGTAAAACTATATGAGGCGAATGGTTATCAGCCAGCGACAGGCGTAGAAACAGTACGATGCGATCGAGTGTACGTTAAACATCTCCACGCATAGTTCATTTTAAAACAAAAAGTAACATACCTGAAAATAAATATTTTACTTACATACGTCCAAAAAATCTAAAATTTCGGCATCACTAGGCTGAGAATCGATCGCGCCAGGTTGTTGAGTAGTCAAGGCTCCAGCCGCCGTTGCATAACGAACTATCGCTGCTGGGGATTTAGATCCAGCTCCGAGCTGATGCAATATTCCCGCGACAAAAGCATCCCCCGCACCCGTCGTATCAACTGGATTAACTGCAAAAGTTGGTTGTTGTCCGACGGCTCCATTTAACCAATACTCGCAGATATTGCCGCCATCTGTCACGAAAATTCCGCTAGCTTTTGGTAAATATTGAGAGAGAGCTTGAGGTGATGTTTCACCATAGATTAATTGGGCTTCTTCTCGTGCAAATTTCACATAATTTGCTTGTTCGACTAATCTTTTGATTTGGGGAATTGCAACTGCTGGGGATGTCCAAAAAGTTGGTCGCCAATTGATATCTACCATGATTTTAATATCATGAGCTTGGGCTAACTGTATGGCTTTCCAGGTACTTACAGCACTGCTAGGATAGGCTAGAGCCAATGTCCCCAAAAGTAAAAAATCTGCATCCACAAATAATTCTTCCGGTACTTCACTGAGTTGAGCATCAGCAAACTCCTCAGTTGGAACATCACCAAAACCACCAAATATTCGATCGCCATCAGCAGTTCTCAGTACTTGAACTTGACGAGTTGGTGCAGTAAAATGAGTCTGAAGTCCACGAATATCGACACATTCAGTTACTAATTTAGTTGCTAATTTTTTACCAGCTTCATCATTGCCAATACAGCCAATAAATCTCGACATATCTCCCATTTTGACCAATGCACAAGCAACATTTGCAGGTGCGCCACCAGGAAACGCTGTCCACGAGGTGACATTCTCGCTGCTGACTCCGCTCTGGTTTGCGAGTAAATCAAATAAGACTTCGCCGAGACAAATAATCGTAGACATGTGGTTTAGTTGATAATTGATAGTTGATAATTGATAGTTAATGAGGGGAACAGCTTGAATCAGACAAAATGAATAGTAATGTAGACAAATTATTATCTAGTTATCATTATCACTTACCAGAGGAACTGATTGCTCAGACTCCGGTAGTACCTAGAGATCGATCGAGATTATTGGTTGTTGAAACCAATGATAGCTATCAGCATCGCCACTTTCATGAGATTAACGATTTTTTGAATCCTGGAGACTTGCTCGTATTCAACAATACTCGCGTGATTCCAGCGCGGATTTATGGATACAAGCCCACGGGTGGTGCTGTAGAAATCTTGCTAATTTCCGAGCAAACACATAACTGTTGGTTAGCACTAGTCAAGCCAGGTCGAAAGCTCAAACTTGGCACTCAAATTATCTTCCCAGCTCGGGACATTCTTGCCGAGATGTCCCAACTTACTGCAAAAATTATTGGTACAGATCCGCAGACTGGGGGGAGATTATTGCAGTTCGATTTACCAGACAATATCCCCTTACTTTCCATTCTCGCTGACTTTGGCGAAATGCCCCTACCGCCTTATATCAATGCTAGTACATCGACCCCCGATCAATATCAAACTGTCTATGCCAAAGTACCTGGAGCAGTAGCTGCACCAACAGCCGGACTACATTTCACACCCGAATTACTCGATCGATTAGCCGCCCAAGGTATCAATCAAACTTATGTCACGCTCCATGTGGGTGTCGGTACTTTTCGCCCTGTGGAAGTGGAGGATATCACCACCCACCAAATGCACCATGAATGGCTAGAGATATCACAGGAGTCGATCGATCTAATCGAGTCCACTAGAGCCGCTGGCGGGAAGGTATACGCGATCGGGACTACGGCAGTCAGAGTCCTGGAAACAGCAGCTCAAACGGGCAAATTGCAGCCATACAGTGGCGATACCAATATTTTCATCTACCCTGGCTATCAATGGCGGGTAGTTGATGGCTTGATTACCAATTTCCACCTCCCAGGATCGAGTTTGATGATGCTAGTTAGTGCCATGATTGGGAGGCAAAGATTGTTAGATTTATATCAGATTGCGATCGATCAGCAGTATCGTTTTTATTCATTTGGTGATGCGATGTTAATTCGTAATAATAATATGAATTTAAATAACGATGTTATTTAATTGACTTTTGCGCGAGCGATCGTTGGTACTATGTTTCAGATGGCGAGGGTACCCACGAGGGGCACCCCTACAGATTTTGGTGATGTAATGATAACCTGTAGGGGCGGTGCTTCATGCCCGCCCGATCGATGTCGATTGCACTAATCGATCGACTATTGGTGCTATGTTTCAGATGGTGAGGGTACCCACGAGGGGCACCCCTACAGATTTTGGTGGTGTGACGTAAAATATATGACCTACGATCCTGAAAAACATCATCGCAGATCGATTCGCCTGAAAGGTTTTGATTATAGTCGATCGGCTATTTATTTTGTGACTATTTGCGTCCAAAATCGGGACTGTTTGTTTGGAACGATTTTAGATAATCAAATGTTATTAAATGATGCAGGAATAATGGTGTCAGCGGAGTGACTGGCATTATCATCAAGATTTCCCTCAGTTATTTTGGATGAATTTGTTGTCATGCCAAACCATTTTCATGGCATTATTTATATCTCTCCAGATTCATCAGATAGCCCAACGTTAGGTAAAATACTCGGTGCTTTTAAATCGATCGTCAATAATAATTATATTACTGGCGTGAACGTCAAAAATTGGCAACCGTTCCATAAGAGATTATGGCAACGTAATTATTACGAACATATTGTGCAATCCGAAATCGTCTTGCAGAAGATCCAGGCATATATTCAAAATAATCCTTCCACTTGGCAGGCAGATTCATTGCACCCGGATATCGAATCTAAATAATCAAAAGCCGCTGCTGATATTGCTATCAGCAGCGGCTTTTACTAACTACCTAAGCCCATTGAATCAATCCAAGTTCATACGGATTGCTCATGTGTGGGTTGTGAGGTAGGACACGCAGAGACAAGCCTTGCAGCCCGCTGGCTGAGTAAGCAATCTCAGTGGTATAAAGACTATTACCCGCGCTATCTTTGCCCTGATAGGTCATTGGCGCAGTTTCTGCATCGGTAATTTTACCATTGGTATCGATCGCACCCTTATAGAGTTCGACTTGGATATCATGGGGTTCTAGACTACCTAAGCTAATCAGACTCTTAACGGCGATCGATTGATTGACGTTAATATCTTCAGGGGCGGAGACATCGACACTATTGATTGTGAGATGCTCCCACTGTTGGAACATCTTCTCTTTCCAATGGGCGAGATCTTTACCCGCTTGGTAACTATTGTCGGTTACAACGTGGTTGCGATCGCTAGCTGGGAAGTAGCCAATAGTAGCATAGTCACGCAGCATCCGAGCGGTATTGAAGGTCGGACAATTCAGGCGAATCGCATCTTTCATCTTGGCTATCCATTTACGGGGTAGACCTTCTTTATCGCGATCGTAGAAGAGGGGGACGATTTCCTGTTCAAGCAAGTCGTAGAAAGAATTTGACTCTACTTCATCTTGATACTCTTCGTCTGAGTATACTTCACGATTGTCGATCGGCCAACCAGTGCGAACATAGTCAGCTTCATCCCACCAACCATCGAGGATACTCAAGTTGGGTAAGCCATTCATTGCGGCTTTCATGCCACTAGTACCAGATGCTTCATGAGGACGACGAGGTGTATTCAGCCAGATGTCGCAACCAGCTACCATCACCCGCGATACATAAATATCGTAGTCAGGGACAAATACGACCGAGTTCATCCCTTTAGTGCGGGTGAAGTGGACGATATCGCGGATCAGAGCTTTACCTGGAATATCCTTGGGGTGAGCTTTTCCGGCGATCACGAATTGAACTTTACGTCCTTTCGTACCCACCATGATCTCTTTAATTCGATCGAGATTCCGTAGGAATAGTGTTGCACGTTTATAGGTTGCAAACCGTCGGGCAAATCCGATCGTCAGTACGCCTGGATCTAATGCTTCCTGAGCATGGTTGATTTCCGCCAGGGTCGCTCCGCGTTCCTTGAGATGACCTACGATTCGATCTCGGACATAGACGACCATTTCCGAGCGACTATGCTCGTGATTGCGCCACAGTTCCTCATCAGGAATTGAGTCAATTTTATTCCAAATTGGATCTTCGATCGATTTCTCTGACCATTCGGGGCCGAGGTAGCGATCATATAGTTCCTGCACGGATTTCGCTACGCAACTACGGGCGTGAACACCATTGGTGATCGAAGTAATCGGTACTTCGTCAATGGGCACATCTTTCCACATATTTTGGAACATTTCCCGCGAAACGACTCCATGCAATTTCGCTACACCATTGACGAAACTAGAGGTTTTCATCGCCAGAGCTGCCATACTAAACGGCGACTCTAGATCGCCAGTATTTTCGCGTCCCAAGCCCATGAATTCATCTTTACCCAAGCCGTAGACACTGGCATAGTGTCCGACATAGTACATAGTTTTGTCGGGGGGGAATAAATCAAAACCCGCACTCACAGGTGTATGTGTGGTGAAAATCTGGCTAGATTGAGCAACTTGCTTCGCTTCGATGAATGATAATCCATCTCTTTGCATCAAGACTTTCATGTGTTCGAGAATCAGGAAACCAGAGTGTCCTTCATTCATGTGATAGACACTAGGCTTGTGTCCCAACGCTTCCAGGGCACGGAAGCCACCGATACCGAGCATGATTTCCTGATGGATCCGTGTATCTAGATCGCCACCATAGAGAGCATCGGTAATATCTTGGTCATAGGAGCTATTTGGCTCAATATTTGTATCCAATAGGTACAGGGATACAACACCGACTTGAACACGCCAGACTCTGGCATAGACCATCCGACCAGGGTATTCTACAGCGACCCGTAGCTCGGTGCCATCAGCCTTCCGTTCGAGCTGAACGGGAATGTTATGAAAATCGTTAACAGGATAACGTTCTTGCTGCCAGCCTTCCGCATTCAGGTACTGAGCAAAGTAACCTTTTTGATATAACAAGCCAACTGCAACCAGTGGTAATCCTAAGTCACTGGCAGATTTGAGGTGATCTCCAGCCAAAACGCCTAAACCACCCGAATAAATTGGTAGACAATCTACCAAACCAAATTCCGCACAGAAGTACGCAAAACACTCTTTGCCAGCCCGATTGGTGCGCTGGTTTTTGTACCAACTTCGATTATTTAGATAGGTATTGAGTTCTCCCAATGCCCGTTCCATGTGTGCTAAAAAGCCATCATCAGCAGCAACTTCTTGCAAGCGCGCCTGACTGACTCTAGCTAAAAGGGCGACTGGATTGTGACGAGTAGTTTCCCACAAATCGCGATCGAGTCTTCTAAAAAGTTCTTTAATCTCCGTATTCCAGTCCCAGTAGAGGTTGTAGGCAAGCTGCCGTAGGGGTTGGAGGGATGCTGGTAGGGAAGGAGAAACATTGAATGTACGAATGGGCTGCATCAATAAATTTCCTCGGCAATTAATTCCACAATCTTTTATTATCTCCCACTTAAGTCAGTTGGGTGATTTTTATCCACAATGTCTTTAGAACTTAGCATTTCTTTACCAGAATCGCTGGACAAGTCGATCGCTCAAATACCTCAGCAGTTGAACAACATCTGTCTTTTAGTTACTTAATTTTGTTGATCTTCTAATCAATTTTAGCGGAAGATCGTAATTGCTTATGTCTAAATGGGTACAAATAAGACAGCACAGTTAGAACTAATTTCCGAATGATCCGCATACTTTTGTGATCGGATCGAAGTCCAGCCAATCTGCTCAAGCCAATATGCGGAAGCTAGATCGAACCGTGCCGATCGCTAAAGTAAACCTACTAAGATAATCGGTATGGCAAGACACACAGCTCTGAATCCAAACCACTGTATGAAAACAAGCAAATATTTGTCTGTCGTCATGTCGATCGGTGCGGTATGGATGTTTCTAGGCTCACAGTCTACTGTTCAAGCTTCCCAACTTGACTTGCCAGTAGCAACACCCGCTGCCATGAAGAGATCTGAACGCATTAGTGTTTTCGCACCCAAGCGTCGGCTTCTAGCTCAAAACGTGGATAGCACCTCGACAGATGTGGATATCAACAAGGATCTACAGCTCCAAAATATAACTATTACCCAAAATAGATCGGACAAATCATTGCTAACCGTTAAAGGATCTATTAATAATCGGAGTGAGCAGGTTCACTATGTTTATTATGTTGTGGCCAAGTTTATTTCCAATGATACTGCGATCAAACAAACAATCATTCCCGTAAATATTGACATTGGACCAGGTAAGTCCCAATCATTTACCCACGAAATCTCCACAGATATCGTCAACTCGATCGCCACAGATACACTTAAACCATTGGTAGTTAAATACGAGTACCGTTAAAACCGATTGATCGCCAGTTGGGAATCTTTGGTGGCTCCAATTAAGTAGATCGATCGAGCATTTCTATAAAATTGCAAACAACTGGATTCCTTCGATAATCAGGATTGCCGCCCAGACAAAGATCGCAATCCCTGCTGCGGCTGCGGCAATATCTTTAATCATGCCAATCTGAGTATTATGGTGCTGTTCGACAAAATCGCATAAGATTTCGATCGCGCTGTTGAATAATTCTGCAAGTAACATTGTGCCAGTTGCTAGTAGAATGATGGTCAGATCGACCCATTTAGAAAGCATACAAGCAGCAAGTAAAATTGGAATCGACAATACCAGTTTATATGCAACACTAAAATCTGTGATCACGGCAGAATTTAGCCCTTTGAACACGACTTTTATTTTCTTAATGGGATGATAACCAGGCGTACTGTATTTTCTTGACATCGATAAACACCCTTGAATAAATAGTCTTTGAATATCAATAATAGTTAGTTAATTAGTTAACCATTCCTCTGATGCTAACAAAAATAATTTATCTATGTCTAGATGGGCTGTAACGATCGCATGAATTTTTGCAAGTGGCGACTTTCTAATTCCAATACACGTCGAGCAAAATCAGGATCGTGATCGAGCAAATCGTCAAAAGCATCGACCGGAACTGCTAAGATTCTGGTGACACTACTATCTGCGATAATCGTATTTTTAGAGTCACTATGTGCCAGTATTTCTAGTTCATCGAGAGTTTGACCTGGATGAATTTTCTCGATCCGCACATCCTCATCTTCTAAGTAGAAATGAATGTTAGCATCACCTTCAATTATTAGGAGTAGTTCTCTACATGTGTCACCTGCTTCGGTAATAACTTCATTGGTAGCAAAGGTTCTCACTTGAGATCGATCGGCTAGAGTAATTAATGTTTCACTATTGAGCCGATTAAAGAAATCACTATTGAATAAATGAACTACTTTTTCCAGCAGCGGAAATTCAATTAGTGGGGGTAAATTATTAGTTGCAGATTGAATAATTTTGGCTGTTGATTGGAGTAGGGGTGAATTGGAAATGGTGGAATAATTGTGGGCGATCGATTTACCACGATCAAGATTGAGTTGGGCAATGATATAAAGACATGCTGTTTGAATTAGAGGGTTGCGATCTCCAAGTAATGAATCTAAAGATTTTAAGATTTCGGCAATCGGATAGTCTAATGAATAGGGAATAGATTGTCCTTCTAGATGATTTAATTTCTCTAAAATCTCTGGATTGAGACGATCTTGCCAGAGATCTGATTCTATAATGTCTATTAAGATTGATGGGGATAATTTGCCTAATCCTGTGGCGATTGATATTGCCGCAGGATCGTTTTGAATCGGTTCAATTATCGTCAGAATTGTACTAATGATTAGTTCTGTCTTATGAGAAATACTGTTCCATAACAGCATTAATACAGTTTGATGCTGTTGAAGAATTGGCTGATGAAGTGCTCGATAAGATGAGATTAAATCGGGTAGTTGAGCTAGCAAAAATTCAGCTCGACGGAGATTGCCAGCTTCGGGAGCAACGCCATCCAAAATCCAAGCTTCTTCTTGAGGTGCGATCGAGTATTGACGACGCAAAGCGAGGATTTCGGCTGAATCTCGATCGGTTCCTGAATCGATAGTATTGCTACCTTGCTGCTGTTGGAGTAGCATCAATCGCTCCAAAGATTTGCGATATCCGGTTAAGCGGATTTGATTTTCCAGACTACGTTTGAGATCAGGATTTAGCAACTCTGGATCTTCAATTCCCAGTTCTTCTAATACTTCCCGATGTTCATCAGCGGTAATGCCTAATTCCTGCCGCAACTGTTGTAAGATTTCTAAACTACTGGAATAGTTAGCATATCCTTCTTCTAATGCTTCACGGACAACACCCTTATAAGCTGTATGCCGTTTTTCTCGCGTGAATCCAGGTAAAACTTTTGCTAAAATGTAAACTTCATGAGTATTGAGATCGCTCAAAGTCCGACCCTCAAAGAACTGAGAAATATTAAGTTGTAATTTCTCTAACTGTTTCCGAAAACGATTGACTAAATTCTCGCGTGAATATAGATCGAAGCTGCGCCGCCAAGTTTTGTAAAGCCATAACGTGCTGAGTAATACTAAACTGAGTTCGTAGGTAAATTGCACCGAAATCGGCATTAACTGAACTAAAGGACGACCACCAAAAATAAAGAAGAAATTAAAGATTACAAATGTGCAAAGTGTAAAAATTCGGTGTCTAATCACATCTGGGGTGAGTTTGAGTTCCCGATCGCGACTATAAACTTTTACCCTACTTTCGATCCATTTACCTAACTGATAGCTAACCGCAGTAAACACGCCTAAAATTATTGGAACAGCGACTAATTTAGGAATATTAATACTTTGCCCAAATAGATAAAAACCAGGACTTAATAGTGATGCTAATTGGTCTGGCTGACGTGCCCAGGCACCAGAAATATAATAATCCCAGCTACCTGCGTATAGATAATAATAGCCAAAATAGCCAACGACTAAACCGATATAACCATAGCGCAAAAGTGCTGTCTCCGGCTTGTTTAAACTGTCCCAATACGATCGCTCAGAGTCGATATCGATACAGGGATTTTGACAGGCAACACAGGCACTTTGCTCTGAGCCATCTGGCAAGATAGTTCGACACATCGACTGAGTAATCGATTGTTCGCTAGTATGTGCCTTACTACCCAAAAGACCACCAGGTTCGCTATAAATCCGCTGCACAGGAGCCATCGGGCAGAAGTAGTTGCACCAGGATTTACCACCATACAAATAGCCTACGGTAATTGCTGATCCGATCGTAAATAATAACCATAATGCCAGGATAGTTCGATCGGCATTAAAGAACAAAATTCGCCCGCATAATCCGATAAATAGCCAGCCAAATTGCAGGTAGGGATAATTTTTGCCTAACCAAGAATCAGACTTTACTTTCGCTAGTTCATAGCGGACTTTTCCTGTGGTCGAATTCTCACGTTTGAATTGTCTTTGCCAGCCCAATGCACGGGGAATCTGTGACAAAAAAGATAACGGACAAATCCGCCGCCAAACTTCATGTCCCAGTACTAGCAAAATAAAAACTGCCCCAGGGACAATCGCGCCCCAGAACAATGTAGTAGCTAATGGATAGGGCTGTTCGATTAAACACTTTCCTTGCACTAAAATACAGCTATCTGTCAGCCTTAGAGGACTCCAGGGATGACTTTGTTCTGTCAATACTGGAGTCCAAGGATCGTAAAATAACGAGGCAATCATCACCAGCCAGGCGATCGTTAATATCCACCGAACCACATGCATTCGTCGTTCAGATAGCTGTGAAAACATAGATAAATCCTGGCTAAATAAAGTTATGCTTCCAATCCCCGTAATTACTCATCGTCATGAGCGTAGCGGTTGTAGAGGAAATCTAGAGCGTAATTCCGAACTTGATAATATTCGGGCATTTCCATCATTCTAGATCGATCGCGAGGACGACTGAAGGGAATTGTTAAAACTTCACCGATATTTGCGGCGGGGCCATTTGTCATCATCACCAGTTTATCGGCGAGAAATAAGGCTTCGTCGATATCGTGGGTGATCATCAGTACGGTGCAGCGATTTTGATTCCAGATTTTGAGTAGTTCTTCTTGCAATTCTTCCTTGGTAATTGCATCCAACGCCCCAAATGGTTCGTCGAGGATCAGGACTTCAGGACGAATTGAGAGGGCGCGGGCGATCGCGACGCGCTGTTTCATCCCGCCAGATATTTGACCAGGTAATTTTTCAGCGGCTTCTGTTAGTCCTACCATTGCCAAGTGAGAGCGGACGATTTCGTCTTTTTCGTTTTTGGGCATGTCGGGGTTGACGGCGTTGACAGCGAGGAATACATTATCGTAGACACTGAGCCAGGGTAACAGGGCATAGCCTTGAAATACTACCATCCGATCGGGGCCTGGTTTACCGATCGGTTTACCATTCAACATGACTGTGCCAGAAGATGGTTGAGAGAAACCACTAACCATATTTAACAATGTACTTTTACCACAGCCGGAATGTCCGATGATGCAGATGAATTCACCTTTTTGAATGGAGAGGTTGACGTTATCGAGAACGATGTATTCGCCTGTGGGGGTGGGGTAAACTTTTGAGGCTTGATCGATTACAAGAAAGTCGGTGGCTGGCATAATTTTTAATGAGGATATTTTTTATTAATCTGTAGGGGTGCCCTTCATGGGTACCCAAAGGTTTAAGTCGAAGTCAAGCAATTCTGTAGGGGATATTGGTGATCAGCCAAAGGGATTAGGAGTGCTTAGTGTTGAAGGGTACCCAATACGGTTCGGTTAAGCAAATATTTTTCTCGTACTAGTCCGCGTAGGCGGACTTTGCATCATTAGCGGCGACTTCAGTCGCTGATTAACCGAACCGTATTGGAAGGGTACCCACAAGGGGCACCCCTACGGGAGGTTAATTTTTGCCTGATAAATCTATTTCTGCCATGTAGATATCGTGTTTAATTGCGAAATGATTGAGATAGTCGATCGGATCGTCGGCTGTAAATTTGATCCCATCGAATAGATTGATCTCTTGGCGATTGTAAGTAGTCGAAGTTGCCAGTCCCAATTCTCGCGCTGCTGTACTAAAAACACCGACTTTGGCGACCCGTTCGAGGATTTCCACCCAATTGCGGGGGAAAGGTACATCGCCCCAGCGCGCCATTTGAGTGAGTAGCCACAGATGTTCTGTCCGACTGGGGCGGTTTGCGCCATCGGCGAAAAACAGTGGGTGGGAGATGTCGCGGGGATTTTTGGTGACGTTACAGGCAATCTGCTGAGAATCGCTGAGATAAATGTAGTCATGATCCATCGCCAGATATTCGGGTTGGGCGAGGATTTCCCGCACTTCGTCTTGATTAGCTGGATCGGCGCAGAACTGACAGGCTTCGAGTAAGGCTTTAACTAGAGCAACATGGGTATTGGGATAGGCTAATGCCCAATCTTCCCGCACGCCCAATACTTTACCAGGGTGTCCATTCCAGATGTCTAAGTCGGTGGCGATTTCATAGCCGATATTATCGACGGCGGCGCGGGTTGCCCAGGGTTCGCCGATCGAATAACCATCGATAGTCCCCTTCTTCAATCCTGCAATCATCTGGGCTGGGGGTAGTGTCAGAATTTCGACATCATGTTGGGGATCAATTCCTTCGGATGCCAGCCAGTACCGGAGCAAGAGGTTATGGCTAGAAGCAGGGTGAACTACGCCGAAGATATGTTTGCGATCGGGAGAACTTAATAGAAACCGTTTGAGATCGGCGAGGGTGCGAATCCCTTGGTCAGCAAAGCGTTTATCGATCGTAATGGCGTTGCCATTGCGACTGATGGTGAGGGCACTGACAACGGGAATCGGTTTGTCATTCATCCCGCCCACTGTCATCCAAATCGGCATTCCTGAAGGCATCAGGGCAGCATCGAGATAGCGATCGGCAATCCCATCCTGGACACCCCGCCAGCTTGATTCACGGACGAGATTGACTTCTTCTAAGCCATGATGAGCGAAGAAACCTTTTTCTTTGGCGATCGCAATTGGCGCGCAGGCTGTCAAGGGGACGAAGCCGATATCCAGATTGATTTTTTCTAACCCGTGACGGGCGACAACAGTTTGTTTGCGGGCGCGAATTTTCTTGATCTGTTTCTGTTGATTCAGGAAGTAGATAATTTCGCTGCGGTAGCTGTAATAGTGGGGATGATTAATTGCTTCCATCCGCTTACGGGGGCGGGGGATATCGACAGTCATGATCTGACCGATTTTGGATTCTGGCCCATTAGTGAGCATGACAATCCGATCAGATAGTAATAACGCTTCATCGACATCATGTGTAACCATAATCGCGGTGACATGATTTTCATCGCAGATTCTCATCAACTGTTCTTGCAAGCCCCCACGAGTCAGGGCATCCAACGCACCAAATGGTTCGTCTAAGAGTAATAATTTCGGCTTAGTTGCTAGGGCGCGGGCAATGGCGACGCGCTGTCTCATCCCACCCGAAAGCTGATCGGGATTCTTGTCAGCAGCGGCACGCAATCCCACCATGTCGATATGCTCCTCGACAATTGCCGAGCGTTCCGCAGCAGGCAAGCCGCTCATCACGTTATTTACCGCCAGTGCGATATTTTCGCGTACACTCAGCCACGGTAATAACGAGTAGTTTTGGAACACAACCATCCGATCGGGACCAGGACGCAAAATCTGCTCACCTTGGAGCATTACTAGTCCCTCAGTGGGCAAATCTAATCCAGCGACCATATTCAGCAAGGTAGATTTACCACAGCCGGAGTGCCCGATCAGGGAGATAAATTCACCCTTCTGAATTGTCAAATCTATCCCTTTGAGGGCGATATATTCTTCCCCATTAGGGAGAGGAAAAGTTTTTTCGAGATTATCAATAGTTACGAATGTCATAGAAATTAGTGAATAGTGAATAGTGAATAGTGAATAGTGAATGACGCTATTGCAATTTAGAATTTGTAGGGGTAGGTTTATGGGATAGGTGCGATCAGAGCTAGAAATCTAGAACGAAACCTAGCCAACCGCACCAGCACCTCTTCACTGTCCACTGTTCATTGCTAACTGCTAACTACTGCGGCTTGCTGTAAGGCAGGAGTTTGCCTTGAACCCAAACCATCAGCAGATCCAGACCCCAACCTACTAAACCGATATAGACGAGAGCGACGATAATTTCGCTGGTGTAGCCGTTTTGATAAGAGTTCCAGATAAAGAAGCCAATCCCAGTTACACCTGTCATCACGATTTCAGCCGCAATAATCGCCAACCAAGCTAGACCGATCGCAATCCGTAATCCCGTGAAAATGTACGGTAAGGCCGAGGGAAACAGAATTTTGAAAAAGTACTCAGTTTTTGATAATCGCAACACCTGAGCGACGTTATTATAATCTTGAGGAATCTGGCGCACACCGACAGCGGTATTAATCAGGATCGGCCAGATCGCAGTAATGAAGATTACAAATAGAGCCGAAGGTTGGTTTTGCTTGAGTGCGGCGATCGCGATCGGAACCCAAGCCAATGGTGGTACAGTCCGCAGGATATTAAATACTGGATCTAAACCCTTCCGTACCCGTTCATTTAAGCCCACTACAATCCCTAAACTAATCCCGACAACTGCGGCGAGACTATAGCCGATCGCTACCCGTTGCAAACTTGCCCATACCTGCAAACCCAGTCCCACATCCGTTCCACCGTTATTGAAGAAGGGATAGAAAATTAATTTCCCTGCTTCTCTGACCACCTTAGTCGGGCCTGGGAGACTCTGACCACCGATTGCTGAGAGGATTTCCCAGATTACGAGTAGAATCAAAATCGTCACCACTGGAGTCAAAATATCATCCAGCAGAGCTTTTTGCTTTTTACTCAGCTTGATTCCTGATTGCTTGGGCTTGTGAATCTTCGATCGACGAGTAACATTTGCCATAACTTTTGATTCTTAAATAATAATTTATCGAATTTTATTTTTTAGCCCCCTTTGCAGGGGGACTTGCCGGACAGTTAAGCCTTCTTAATCTTCAGTGCATTCAGATAAGCTTGAGGATTTTCGGGATTAAATTCTACTCCATCAAAGAACTTCTCTACCCCTCGCGAAGTACTCGTTGGAATGTCCGCCGCTGCGACACCCAGCGAGAGAGCCGCCTTCTTCCAGAGATCCTCCCGATTCACCCCATCGATTAGTGCCTTGGCATTAGTTAGTGTCTCCTTGGGTAAAAATCCCCAACGGACACTTTCAGTCAAGAACCACAGATCGTGACTCTTATATGGATAAGAGACATTACCTTTAGAATCTTTCCAGTAGAGAACAGCTAGAGACTTGTCATTCACCTTGCGTTCACCCAAATCGTACTCACCAAATAATGGGCCTGTTAATACAGTTTCTGGCACCCCAAAATATTCTCGTGCAGATAAGATAGTGGCTAACTCTTTGCGGTTATCAAAGTTATCACACCATTGTTGCGCTTCGATTACTGCCTTCAAAATTGCCTGCGTTGCCAATGGATTCTTGTCTACCCAATCCTTCCGCATTCCCAAATATTCCTCTGGGTGGTCTTTCCAGATTTCCCCAGTCAAAACAGGAGTAAAGCCAAATCCCTCAGAAACGATCCGGTTCGGCCACGGGTCTCCAGTACTAAAGGCATCCATCGCACCTCTTTTCATGTCGGCGACAGTTTGGGCTGTGGGTACTGTGAGCAGATCTACCTCAGTATCGGGGTTGACTCCGCCTGCGGCTAACCAATACCGAATCCAAAATTCTTGATTAGCCTTGGGGAAAGTATAAGCAGCCTTAAATTTCTTCCCGCTAGCTGCCAGTCCTTTAATATAACTCGCACCTTTGCCAGTGATATTAATGCCCAAATCTTTACCCTTGTGCTTATTTGCAAGTGCGATCGCATTTCCTTGAGTATTCAACTGACACAGAATATTCATTGGAATCTTGGCTTTGTCAGTGATAATCCCTTCCGAGATTAGATATGGCATTGGCATCTGAAATTGACTGCCATCTAAACCACCACCAGCAGAACCGATCTTGATGTTGTCTCTGACTGAACCCCAGTTGGCTTGCTTTTCGATTTTGACATCGGGCATCCCATGCTTGGCAAACAATCCCTTGGTAAATGCCACGATCAGCGGTGCAGCTTCAACGATCGGTAAATAACCAATTTTTGCGCCCTTGACTTCTGGCTCTTCACCAGCTTTGACCGCAGATGCGGTAGAGGCAGGACTATTACTTGTCGTTGCCGATTTGTTGTCTGCGGGTGGATTACCCAAGCAGCCTTTGAGCAATGGTGCTGTGGCGGCAATACCAGCGGCGGCAATGAAATGACGGCGAGAAAATTTAGTCATGATGTTTATCCGTGGGATGTTGACTCGATCGGCGATTGTCGATCGAGATGTTTTGATA
>CASBPY010000288.1 GCA_949127675.1 Synechococcales cyanobacterium PMM_0072 | reverse complement strand
TGATTTTTTCCTCCAGCGCGTTGTCGAGATTGTCAACTCTGCCAGCTTGCTCCAGCAGGACAAAATTCAGCCAGGAGTCACTTGGGCGTTGGGGTTACTCCGCGCTCAAGGATGTAAACTGATTTTGGTCACATTACGCGATCAAGACGAAGCTACTCGTATTCTAGAGCAACATGGACTTAGACAGCTATTTAGTGGCATCTACGGCACTGGAAACAGCCAAGCTGCATATCAAAACTACTCCCAATTAAAAACTAAACTCCTCGCCAAAGCAATGGGTGAGCACCAAGTTATGCAGGCGAATTCTGATAGTTGGATGATTGGTGATACTGAAGCCGATCTCCTCGCGGGCATCGCTATGGAGATTCCGACTATTGCCCTAACTTGTGGCATCCGTAGTAAAAGACAACTTAGTCAGTTTAAACCAACACTAATCAAAGATGATTTGCTCTCTGCTGCCCATTATCTAATGGGTGTTAATTCACTTCAGGTTTGTAGCTGAGAGTTGGGCGTTAGGCTTTAGATGTTAGGTTTTAGGTTTGAAATAGAGGCTACGCTACGGTAATTTATTTTAACTTCGATGCTAATAATCAGCCCTAAAGCCCAAATCCCAAATCCCAAAGTCCAATCTCTGACAATCGATCGATTGAAAAGCTGTGCTATCGTTTGTGGAAGTAGCTTATTAATGCTAATTGGATTGAATGAGACTGGATTAGCTCAATCAAGTCTGATCCAACCTACCCCAGCAACTTGCGATCTAAACCTTGATTTATTGAAGTCCAATGAGAGCGGTAAAGATCGAAATATTGTCACTGCAGATACCGTTTCAGCCGCAGGTATGACAACGCCGAGCTTATGGTGGACAAGCGAGCAATTTTCGCCAAAATTAGTTACAAATTGGATCGCTAACAGTAGTCAAAAGCAAATTTATTTGTTAGTAGATACTCAATATTGGAGTATCTTAGATTATATCGATCGCTATCGGACGATCTACAGATTTGGTCATACGGCACGAGACTATGGGTACAATTTAAAAATATGCAACAGCCAAAAAATTGCTCTGGCTGAATATACTTGTGACTCAAAAACGGATCCACAAGTATATTCAGATCCAAACCAAAATAATAATTGTCAGATTTGGGTGAATACCACCGGACAAAATGGGTTAGGCGTACAGTCTAAGTAATTGCTAGCTGGGTGTGTTGGCTTAGCTTCTGAACGAGAGGCTCTGCCAACATTCTTCAACCCAACCTACAGGTCTAATTTAGAAAATTAATTATCAATTATCAATTGTCAACTATCAATTAATTAGTACATTTCATACTTCATTAATTGACAAGGCAAATTGCCATTGTAGACAGTAGTTCTTTGAGCAGATTTTAACCCGATCGATTTTGCTAGTTCTTTATTTCCACTCAGTACATAAGCCGTCCAACCTTTAAACCGATTTTTGAGCACATCGCCCAAGAGCTTATAAAAAGCACCTAAATCCTCATCTCTGCCCAGTCGCTCACCATAGGGAGGATTGCAGAGTAGAATTCCACTATCTGAAGGAGCTTCCACATCATCTAATTCCTTTACAGCAAGCTGAACATAGCGTTCCACTCCAGAACTACGAGCATTCGATCGAGCCTGTTCGATAATATCAAAATTGCGATCGCTCCCCATAATCGTCGCTTGCAGATCTTGTTTCTCGCCTGATTCAGCCGCCTTGATCAGTCGATCGAATAAGTCCGCATCAAAGTCTAACCAGTTCTCAAAGCCGAAGCCATCCCGAAAAATACCTGGAGCGACATTTAGTGCCTGCATCGCGGCTTCTAGGGGCAACGTTCCAGAACCACACAGCGGATCGATAAATGCCAGATCAGGTGTCCAACCAGACATCTTTACCAAAGCCGCTGCTAGAGACTCTTTTAGCGGCGCATCCCCGACAGCCGATCGATACCCACGTCGATGTAAGCTGCTCCCAGAGCTATCTAGACTGACAATACAGACATCTTTATCAATGTGAGCATTGATCCGCACATTTGGATCTTGAATATCTACATTTGATCTTTGCCCGAACTTCTCTGTCTGCTGCTTGGTAATCGCCCGTTTTACCTGCACCGCTGTAAAGTGACTATGATTTAATTGCTCATTCTTTCCCGTCACCGTCACCGCCATCGTCAGCTCCGGCGTGAGATATTCGCCCCAATCGATCTGTTGCACGCCATCATACAACTCCTGATCGTCATTACTGGGAAATTCACCCAACTTTACCAATACTCGAAACGGCAACCGCGCCCACAGATTAACCCGATACAATAGCTCTCGATCGCCCTGAAATGACACCCCACAAAAGCCCTGAGCCACATTCTGTGCCCCTAATTCAGTCAGCTCCTGCGCTGCTAACTCTTCTAACCCTCTGGCGACGGTGGCAAAATATTGACTCAAAGTAATTCCTCAGTTCCTACTCGGCTTGAATTCAAACCATCTCCCATTATTCCCTAAATTCTGCTAACGAGCTAGTCTCTAGCCAGACGTTGAGATTCTTTATTTATCCACACCAATAGCATCATGAGCAGACAAACCTTCGCTATTAGCCCCAAAATACCAGATCGCGATCGCCACCTCGCCTAAACTGACTGTCTTCTTGGGCTGAAATAAAGTGGTATAACCAAATACCCGTCGGATATTTGATTGCTCACCACTTTGAAAATCAGCTAAAACAGCTCGCAAAGCTTTGGGATCGACTTTACCTGCATCTTGAAATCCCCACGTTTGTTTTACAGCATCTAGCGAAGCCGCTGGCAGGGGTTGGCGAGTATCTAGGGGGATTTTCCACAAAATCAGTTGTTCTCGCGTCAGCGGCGTATCAGGGCGGAACAGGACACTGGTGGCATCGCCACTGAGGGGACTGGGAATCAGTCCAGCTTCAGCGAGTCCCTGAATACTCGGAAAATCAGGATTGGTACTGGGGACATCCTGAAAAATCGGTTTAGCATCAGTGGTGGCTAATTTGATTTGTTGGGTGGGTTTGGTTCCGGTAATCTTGTTGTGCGCGGTGACTAGCCAGCGGGCATATTCACGGCGGGTGACAACGCGATTAGTGGCAGTATCGGTACTAGCTAGTACGCCGATTTTGGTTAAGTCAGTCAGATAATTTGCGGTAGCTGGGGGGGTGGAGCTACTTGGTTTGGTGGTGGAGGAGTTGGGAGTTGGAAGTTGGGAGTTAGGGGTTGGGGTAGTTGTTGCTGGAAGAAGGCTGATTGTATAGGTTGTCAGTCCAGGTTGTTGCTGATCCGTGGTGGTTTGAGACGAGATCGAAATAGTTGTTTGGGCTTGCTTTGCCTCTAGTTTGGGATTGATATCGCTGGGTTGGGTAATGATTTCCCACTGCTTGGTAGGGAGTTCTTGCTGGTAAAATTTGTAGACAGATTCGATCGGATCTGGAGTTGTCCAAGTTGTAACTGTGCCGCTCTCTTTTGTTTCTACAGTAGATTGAAATTGAGCTTGAGCATACAGGGGGAACTCGGCGGGGAGTGCGTTGGCTGACTCCTTGGAAGTGTCTAAAGGTTTGGTGCCAACCACGGCTGGATCTTGTAGCTTGGGATCTGGTGCGAGATTATTTTGCAGGGATTTTCCGCCATTGCATCCAGCGACAGAGATCAGCATACTAACTGCTAGGCAACTCAGCACTAATGATTTGCCAGAATGAGTAAGATCAGCCCCGATCTGAGCTAGCCAATTAGTCTGGGAAGGCAACACAATTATTTGTTAGATAAAGATACTTCAACAATTTTACTATGGGAGTCGTGATTCTCACAGAGCGGAGAATACGTCCATCTGTGTTCGGTTGTCGGGATGATTAGTTACCCGCAGATTAGTGGATTAGTTAGGATATAGGTATGCCACCTACATCGACAAGGTTGGCAAATTATCCCTACTATTGCTCATCTATTCGCGTGAAACTCACTTTTATCGGCTTAAATAGTTGGTTACTGAATGTTGATGGGCTTCAGATCTTAATCGATCCGTGGCTGGTAGATCCGATCGTATTTTATGGTTCGCCCTGGCTGTTTGAAGCGAGACACATTACGCCACCTTGTTATACACCAGAAACTCTACCCTCGATCGATCTGATCCTGATTAGTCAAAGTCTCGACGATCATTGTCATCAGCCCACTTTAGCTCAGTTATCCAAGCAAATTCCAGTTGTTGCGGCTCCGAGTGCGGTCAAAATTGTCGAAAGTTTGGGGTTCGAGCAAGTGATCCGGTTAGCACCCTGGGAAACTTATCTCCTGAATCAGCAAGTTGAGATTACGGCGACTCCAGGTGCCAGAATTCAGACAACGCTAGAAAATGGCTTTTTGGTCAAATCTCGCGAAACGAACAAAACACTCTATTACGAGCCGCATTTAGCTACCGATCGGCAGACAATCGATCGGCTCAGTAAACAAGGTAAGATTGACACAATTATCGCCCCGATTGTTGGGCAAATTTTCCCACTGCTGGGAAAGGTAATTATGAATGCTCAGGATGCCTTTCAACTTGCCCAAGCCCTGCAACCACAATGGTATCTACCGACAGCGACAGGCGCAATCGATGTCAAAGGTATTCTACCGCAATTGACCAAATCAGATGGCTCGATCGATCAATTTAACCAGTTGCTAGCTCAGTCGAAATTACCCACTCAGTTGCTGATGCCCCAACCAGGTGAGACTGTATCAGTGTAGAAAATTCGTCAAATCTTAGTTTGGAGCGAGCGAATAAATTCCCTAATAATATCAGTCTTGGTGCGCTCAGTTTTTTCGGCAAAAGCTTCGAGAATTCTGAGTTCTTGTTCGGGAATCTTGACGTTTAATTGCTTGAGAGACATGGTGCGTGTATTTGAAGTGCTGTGTTGGGTTAATTGGTTCATGGTATTCGGATCAGTTCTGAGCTGATACTTGGTTGGTAGATGCATCCGTGGTGACGAGATTCTCACACAAGAGAAGCTCCGTCAACGAAATATTTAGTTCAGCCGCATCAAAATTTGGATAGCAGTAACCCAACTAATTGAGTGACTGCTAACTCAAACACAATACCTGTTATCCAATTTATTTAGGACGACGATTGAGGAAGTCAGGTAAATTGGTATTGGCACCTTGTGGGGGCTGAGGCTTGGGAAAGCTATCGCTACCAGTCGATATGCCGCCCTGTGATTGCTTGCGAACTTGTTGTTCGGATTGGATTGATGATGCCCGATAGGATGATGTTGCGCTATTTGGGCGCGATATGTTGTCGGCAATCTCACCCGTAAATCCCGTCGCAATAACGGTGATTCGCATTTCGCCTTGCATCTGTGGATCGATCGATGCTCCAAAGATAATATTCGCATTTGGATCTACGACTTCATGAATCGCATCCGATGCAGCATAAACTTCATGTAGGGTCATATCAGCACCACCAGTGATACTCAATACGACACCTCGCGCACCTTCGATCGAAGATTCCAGTAATGGGGACGTAATCGCTTGGATTGCCGCTTCTCGTGCTCGTGACTTGCCAGAGCCTTCACCAATGCCCATTAGTGCCGATCCTGCATCTGCCATGACAGCGCGGACATCAGCAAAGTCAACATTGATTACGCCTGTAATCTGGATAATATCCGAAATACCTTGGACCCCAGCGCGGAGGACATTATCAGCGTGATGGAAAGCTTCTTGAAGGGGTGTAGCTTCATTAGTTGCTTGGATCAGTTTGTCATTGGGGATGATGATCAAGGCATCCACCTGACTTTGTAATCCACTAATTCCTTCCTCTGCCTGATTTGCCCGTCGTCGTCCCTCAAACCGGAAGGGACGAGTAACCACACCTACGGTCAGAGCACCCATTTCCTTGGCAACTTCAGCGACAACTCGTGCTGCACCAGTTCCAGTTCCACCACCCATCCCAGCGGTGATAAAAACCAGATCCGCTCCCTCTAGGGCGCGTTGAATGTCTTCACGAGATTCTTCCGCTGCTTTTTGACCGATGGCTGGATTGCCGCCAGCTCCGAGTCCCCGCGTGAGTTTTTGACCCAGTTGAATCCGTCGCGTCGCACCAGAGTGAGATAGAGCTTGCGCGTCAGTATTCATCGTCCAAAATTCAATCCCTTGAATATCGCTAGCAATCATCCGGTTGACGGCATTACTACCGCCACCACCAACACCAATTACCTTGATGCGGGCTGTATGACAGAGGGTGATATTATCGGAAACTGCTTCATCCATTAGTGAGTAGGCATCTCGGATTGAATTACCATTAAATCCTTGAGGAGAGAGTGGACTGAAATTATTCATGTGGTAGCTATTCTGTAAACCCTTTAAAGCATATTAACCTGTATTATGAAGATTTTATAAATTGCCTAGAACTGTTATGTACAGAATGTGCCTAGTGTTCAACCAACCTCCGCTGAGATTTGGTCTAGATTTCGATCGGTAGTCGATCGATCAGCTAGAATATAGAGATTATATGGGAGTAGCTTGAGATATTTAAAATCTGCTCTCATATGCTATTAATGTAGTTAAATGTATTAATTCTTCTCGTCTAGATTAGATGTGTCTGTGATGGTGATCCCTGGCTTAAGTTGGAGCTTCGGAGCATCAGGGTTTTCTAGATCTAGATAGTCAACATCGACTGAGCCTGCATCTTTTTGCCAATCTCGAAGCTTGTCGAGTTGTTGAATCCGCTGATTCGATCGAGAGTTAATCCCCGCAGTTCCTAGTCTCACCTTGCCGATTTCAGTCTGCAAGAATAAGTTTTGGGGGTCGCGACAATCAACGATCCCAATCGCAACTGGACTAGTCTGAATCATTTGATACAATTGTGTCCAATCAGGACAACTACCAGTAGTTGGTAATCTCACTTGCAGCTTTGGCAAAGATGCCAAAACAGTCGGCTGATAGCTAGAGATTGGCAACTGACGGCCACGTTCATCGACAAATATTTGAGACAGGCTCCCGTCGTCAGTTAGAATCTGTGCAATTGGTGGCAGATCCTGTACTTGTACCACTAAATGAGGTGGTAATAATCCGCGATCGATCTTAGCACTGGCGATCGACCCTTGAGCGATTAATTTGTCAGTCAATTGTGCTGGAGCCAATTCCATAATCAATTTTGGATAAGGAATGGCTAATATCGATCGAATTGCATCGTCAGTAAGATAGTGATTGCCTTCTACGCGAATTTGTTCAGCTTTAGCAATTTTCCAGTCAGATCGGCTAACTGTCCACGCAAATCCACCCAAAATGGCACTCATACAGCCAAATCTCCACAAAGATTTGACAGCTCGAACTCGCCGTTGCTGCCGAGATTGGCGACTTTTTTTTAATTGAGTCTTACTAGAGGCTACGGGTTGCACGAGTATTGATAATTAATTTTAATTGGGAATGAAATCAGTCCGAACCTGTTGTTTATCACTGCCGCTGACAACAATCGATCGATCTTGGAGCTTACCAACTCCGCGAGTACCTGTGAATTTAATGATCGGATCGATTTGTTGATAGACTACATTACCAGTTCCAACGAGCTGTTGGGAAGTAATTTCCCAAACTAATCGATTTGCTTCAAGTTTCGCTTGATTGCGGGTTGCTACGCCACGCGCGTTTCCAGCTAGTGTCGCCAGGGATTTTTGGAGATCTAGTTCGCCCGTGTTGGCGGTAAATGTCACAGCCTCTTTAGTATCGACGATCGTGATCGGTCGATTGGCAGTAACTAGCTCTCGATCGATATCCCAGGCAAATGATTCACCATTGACTTGAATTAGCGGCTTGGTGGCATTCAATTGCACATTGCCTTGCAAATTGATGATTTTACGGTCTAGGGCAGTAGAAAAGCTATTTGCAGTGACTTGACTGGTGATTTGGTTTTGTTGATAACGTTGGATTTGGACAGGTTTGTCGCCGATGATCTTTCGATCTTTGACTAGCCAGATTATATGCTCTGTCTGCATTGCCAATCGAGGATCCTGGGATTGGGCAATGATTTTACCAGTCAGATCCAATTGTTGTTTGCGGCTGACATATCTACCCTCATTTGCATTCACTTGAAATTTGGGCTGGTTGGCTTGTACCTTGTCCCGAATAATCAGTAAGTCTGCTTTTGGTTGCCATTCTACTTCTTGACCGATCAAAGTCAACTGGTTGCGGGTTTCTTTCGTCACCACATCGCCGCGCAAAATTACTTTTTCGCCTGATTGTTCGACTTCACCGACTTTAGCAGTGACACGTAAAACAATTTGACCATCTTGATAAAAATCACCATCTAAGTTGGTAACTTTGGCACGTTGTTTATCTGGTGAGTATACGCCTTTTTGAGCGCGAACTTTCCACAAGGGTTTACCTTGTTTATCTACTTGTTGGAAGCTGAGATTATTCAATTCTAGTCTAGCTTCGATCGCCACAGGGGTCTTAGTTGGTTTAGGTTTGCGCTCAGAACCACAGCCACTAATCCCCACAATTGCGATTGTCAAAACAATCCTTTTCCAGTAGCATATTTCCATACTCCCAACTCCCAACTCCCTTAAGTCCAGATATCGGGAGTGAGCGATAAAGGATTAGGAGGCTGTTTCGGCGTTTTTTGGATCTCTTCTTTAACATTTTCTAGATCGATATATCGATCGGAGACATTAATCAGACTATCACTAGTCATCGATCGTAAGCTAACTACCTCCACCCGTACACCGCGATAGCTGACGGCATCGACAGCATAAGCCAAATCACCATCACCACTGACGAGGACAGCGGTGTCATAAGATCCGACTAGTGCCATCATATCGACGGCAATCTCGACATCTAAGTTCGCCTTTTTGGAACCGTCGGGTAATTGAATCAAATCTTTGGCAATGACGCGATACCCATTGCGTCTCATCCACAGCAAAAACCCTTGCTGCTTCTCATTAGTTCGATCGACACCAGTGTAGAAAAAGGATCGGAGCAGTCGTGAACCACCAGTGAGTTTAGCTAACAGTTTTGTATAGTCTATTTCTATATTAAGTTGCAGTGCTGCATAAAATAAATTAGATCCATCGACAAAAATTGCTACTCGTCCCCGATTTTCCAGAACTTGTTGCGCTGAAAAGATCGAATTTTCATCATGACTGAAACTATTCATCATTAATAATTATGGTAACTATAAGTTTTAAAAAAGGTTTAAAAAAATAATTTATATATTTGAGGCAATAGACAACTTCTTGCCCACGTTACTGAGCATAACAGATTGAGTACAATTAATTATTAGCAACTAGTGGTAGTTCTAATTTTGCGAAGATTGGGCGTGGTTCTCCGAGTAGCGCGTTGGCTTTTAGGAAGCCCCATTCTAAGTGTTGTTCACAATTTTCTGATAAATTCGATACATTTTGATCAGATCTAAGCAGATTATTGCCACCAATCAGATCGAAATCAATTTCTAATCCCAATTGTCGATAAATATCCGTACTAATTTTAGGGACTATTGGTGCTAGAAGGTATGCTGCTAATCGAGCTGATTCCAATGCTGCATATAAAACTTCAGCTAGCTCGGTCTGTTTGTCTTGCTTAAATAAAGCCCAAGGCGCAAGATCGTCTATGTACTTATTACTTGAGTGTGCTAGTGTAATAATTAATTCACAAGCTTCCTTAAATGCTAAATTATCGTAAGCAAGACTTACTTGAGTTCCTAAGGTTTGACCGAGAAGTTTGAGTGGATTATCGGCAGAAATGTCTGCTGGGTTACAATTTGGTACTTGACCTTGGCAATATTTTTTAGCCATATTTAGGGTGCGGTTAACTAAGTTCCCTAAATTGTTGGCAAGATCGGCATTGACTATTTCAACAAAGCGCGTCTCATTAAAGTCTCCATCTTGACCAAATTCAATCCCTTTGAGAAAGTAATATCTTAATGCTTCCGCACCATATCGATCGACTAATTCGATTGGATCGATCGCATTCCCTTCACTTTTACTAATCTTTTTGCCATCTTTGGTAAAGTAGCCATGGGCAAAAACGCGCTCGGGGATCGATAATCCAGCAGACATCAACATCGCAGGCCAATAAATAGCATGAAAGCGTAAAATGTCTTTACCAATCAGGTGAAGGTTAATTGGCCAACGGTGGGCTAAAGCATTGTCGAGAGTGGGTTCGTCCTCAGGATCGAGCAACCCTGTCATATAGCCTAGTAGGGCATCAAACCAGACATAAATTGTTTGGTGGGGATCGGCTGGTAGTGGAATCCCCCAATCAACATTCACCCGCGAAATTGAGAAATCTTGCAACCCCTGAGCCACAAATTTCAGTACCTCATTTCGCCGACTAGTTGGCAAGATAAAATCAGGACGTTCAGCGTATAGAGCTTCTAATTGCTGTTGATATTTAGAGAGTCTAAAAAAGTAATTGGTTTCATCGCGCCATTCTACCTGCTTGCTGGGGTGCATCGGACAGTGCTTGTCTTCCAGCAGATCCCGCTCTTCCTTGAACTCCTCACAGGCGACACAATACCAACCCTGTTGAGTCCCCTGATAGATATCACCACTCTCCCACACCCGTTGAAAAAAGTCCTTGACAATACTTTGGTGATTGGCGGCTGTTGTCCGACTAAACCGATCGTACTTGATATTCAGCTTGCTCCAAAGCGAGTCAAATCGCTCGACAATGCGATCGCAATGAACCTGGGGATCGACACCTGCGGCAATTGCGGTGCGTTCAATTTTCTGCCCATGCTCATCGGTGCCCGTAATCAGCAAGACATCTCGGTTTTGCAGTCGCTGCCATCTCGCGATTGTATCTGCGGCCATCGTCGTATAAGCATGTCCGATGTGTGGCACATCATTAACATAATACAATGGGGTCGTGACTGTAAAAGACTGTTGATTATTGGTGGGATGATTCATAAAATGCGGCTAAAACGGAGCGAATTCGATCGACAAACAATATTTCGGGGATGAGTTGACAAGACAAAATAACCAAAGCCATGACTACAGTTAGCTGTTAGGTCTGTCGATCCTAATATTGAAATCAATGCTGATATTTAAGTACTGTAGAGGCTTGAGCAATGATTTTTGATCTTGAAAAATTAAAGCAAGAGCGTGGCTTGTGCAGAGTCATTGGTACGCTGAGACTAATTTAGTATCAGTTCGCCCAAGTCCAGCCACCGTATCTATCATAGCGGATGTTGACATCAATTTTACTGAAATTCCGCGTGTTATTGCCTAATTAGCTATTTACCCTGATAGAATGGATCCTACTACCAGGATAACTAGCTCAATGGTAGAGCATCGGACTCTTAATCCGTTGGTTCCGAGTTCGAGCCTCGGGTTATCCATTTTTTAGAAGCTTTAGGGTTCAGCACCCCTATCGCCTTTCCTACACAGACGCTTTTTTAATAATTATTGACAGATAATAAATCCTCAGCATTTGGGTACAATCTATTAGCTGGAGTTATTGCTACGGAGATGGTGTAATTGATATTCTGTGATGGGAAGCGGCTTTGATTGTGTTTGAACAATCGACGGACTCCTTGAGTAGTATGTAATTCAGGTGCAATTCAAGACTGCTCGATCGACCTAAAATTGCCGATCAAGGTCTTCACATTAGCTTAAAAAATTTCACAAATCTTCATCATCCGTTAGGATTAGCGTATACTACGAAAGCAAAGCTTAATCCTATGTTTACAGGAGCAAAAATCTAATGTCGGAGGCGCAGCAGCCCATCAGAGTCCCTAGGGAGTTTTTGGGACCGCCTGATGACTTGAATCCTAACGTTTTCATGTTTCTTGGGGCAATTGTATTAGTAACGATTTCGACAATCGGCTACTGGCAATGGCAACTACCAGGTTGGTGTTGTTTTGGGTTTAATGTCTTGGCTTTACACATGGCAGGTACGGTGATTCATGACGCTTCTCATAATGCGGCACATCCCGATCGATCTGTGAATGCAATTATGGGACATGTTAGTGCTTTGATGTTAGGGTTTGCATTTCCAGTGTTTACTCGTGTCCACATCCAGCACCATGCCAACGTTAACGATCCCGATAACGATCCCGACCATTTCGTGTCTACTGGTGGCCCCCTGTGGTTGATTGCTGCTAGATTCTTTTATCATGAGATCTACTTTTTTCAGCGCAAACTGTGGCGGAACAATGAGCTAATCGAATGGTTTCTGAGTAGGTTATTTGTCGGATTGGTTATTTATTTTGCTTGCCAAAATGGTTATAGCGACTATATTTTAAATTTTTGGTTCTCACCAGCATTAGTTGTCGGACTAGCACTGGGGTTATTCTTCGACTATCTCCCACACCGCCCATTCAAAGATCGCAATCGCTGGAAAAATGCGCGTGTTTATCCGGGAGCTGTCTTGAACATCCTGATTTTTGGGCAAAACTATCACCTAATTCACCACCTGTGGCCATCGATCCCTTGGTACAAGTATCAAGCTGCTTACCAAGCAACCAAGCCATTGCTGGAATCAAAAGGATGCCATCAATCATTAGGATTGCTCAAGGGGAAAGATTTTCTTCATTTTGTCTATGACATCTTTTTGGGAATTAGGTTTCACCCCAAGCCAGATTCAGCCAACTCGGAACAGAGAGAGCATTGAGTTACCCCTGACTTAATCATCAACAAATTTCACTTGCTTAATGCCGAAATCCTTGATTAATTATTGAAGATAGATCCTATTGATCACCTAATTCCTGTAAAATCTAAGCAAAAATAAGCAATCTACCCCGCAGTCTCTTGGAATCTGGAGGAAAAACCCATTAGTAGCACAACTACCACCCAAAACATGTCCGAAACAGAACAGTCTGTCATTCACATCTGGGGTCAAAATAAACTCTCAGGGGAAGTCAAAATCAGCGGTGCTAAAAATTCGGCACTGGTTGTGATGGCTGGTTCCTTACTCTGCGCGAGGGGCTGTCGGCTCCAAAATATTCCTGGCCTAGTAGATGTTGATAAGATGTGCCAGATCATCGAAGCTTTGGGAGTGAAGATCAAGCGCGACGGTGATGTGATCGATTTTGACACAACTGACTTTAACTGCCATACACCGCCATTTGAACTAGTTTCTAAGTTGCGAGCAGCCTTCTTTTCAATCGGGCCAATTTTAGCCAGACTAGGTGTAGCCAAAGTCCCATTACCTGGTGGCTGCTCGATCGGTGCCAGACCTGTAGAATTGCATGTGCGCGGGTTACAGGCGATGGGTGCCCATGTCGAAATCGAACATGGGATTGTCAACGCTTATGTGACTGGCTCCAACAAGCGGCTCCAAGGCGCGAAAATCTATCTAGACTATCCCAGCGTCGGTGCGACAGAAACACTGATGATGGCGGCGACTCTAGCTGATGGTGAGACAATTTTGGAGAATGCGGCGAAGGAGCCGGAAGTTGTCGATTTAGCTAATTTCTGTATTGCGATCGGTGCCAAAATTACTGGTGCAGGTACAGATCGGATTACGATTGTTGGGGTGAAAGAATTACACGAAGCTGATTATAGTATTATTCCCGATCGAGTCGAAGTTGCAACTTTTCTGGTGGCTGGGGCGATTACTAATTCAGAAATTAGTATGTTTCCAGTGATACCAGGACATCTGACAGCGGCGGTGGCTAAGTTAGAGCAAATTGGTGCCAAAGTAGTCATGGATGGGCCAGATCGGATGCGGGTAATTCCGACAGGAATCCTCAAAGGCACGGACATCGAGACACTTCCCTATCCAGCATTCCCGACAGATATGCAAGCCCAATTTATGGCATTGCTAGCAGTCAGTGAAGGTAATAGTGTGATCACCGAAACTGTATTTGAAAATCGGCTTCAACACGTCGCCGAACTCAAACTCATGGGTGCGAATATTAAGGTCAAAGGCAATCATGCGATCGTCGAAGGTATAGCTCAACTCTCTGGTGCGACAGTTACCGCCACAGATCTGCGGGCTTCAGCAGCATTAGTACTTGCTGGTTTGGCTGCACATGGCAAAACCACGATGCAAGGCTTACATCACCTCGATCGGGGTTACGATTGCCTAGAAGCTAAAATGCGGAGCCTGGGAGCCAAAATTGAGCGAGTTCGTGTCAATACGGCAGGCGAGACGGTCTATCGATACGGGGAAGAAGTTGTTCGAGTTTAGTAAATTCTAAATAAATATGTATATTAGTGAGATGTCGGAGTAACTTGTGAGATGATCTAACGTTGCTCCCGTCCACTTTCACTTATTTTATTTAGATTATGCAATTAAGATTAGGGGACACCGTACCCAACTTTACCCAAGCCACAACCGATGGTGAGATCGACTTTTTCGAGTGGGCTGGCACTAGCTGGGTAGTACTATTTTCTCACCCTAAAGATTTCACACCAGTTTGTACGACTGAGCTAGGTGAAGTTGCCAAATTAAAGCCAGAATTTGACAAGCGCAATGTTAAGCCGATTGCGCTGAGTGTTGATGATGTAGAATCTCACAATGGTTGGGTTGGCGATATTCTCGAAACTCAAGGTTCCGCACTGAACTATCCAATCATTGCTGATCCGGATAAAAAGGTCTCCGATCTGTATGACATGATTCACCCCAATGCTAATGCGCTGGTGACTGTTCGATCGGTATTTGTAATCGATCCTAACAAAAAGTTACGTCTAACAATTACTTATCCACCCAGCACTGGACGTAATTTTGATGAGATTTTGCGAGTGATTGATTCACTTCAACTCACTGATAACTATAGTGTGGCAACTCCAGCCAACTGGGTTGATGGTGGCGACTGTGTAGTTGTCCCAACAATTTCTACCGCAGATGCTAAGGTGAAATTTCCGAAAGGAATCACCGAACTCAAGCCTTATCTCCGCATGACTCCTCAGCCTAATAAATAAATATAAATATCCCCGACTTCTGAAAAATTCGGGGATATCATTTACAGTCCAAATTTAAAATGGTGCCTTACGCGCCGCATTAGCGTAGCGTCTGTGACAGCAGAGCAAGGTAGGTACCCTACAATTATTTAACAGCCACTTGTTCTAGCATTAATTTAGAACGCTTAACTCCATCTGGAATCTGCACTGGATAGTCACCTGTGAAACAAGCTGAACAGAAGTTCTGGGGATCTTTCTCCGTTGCTGATAGCATCCCTTCCCAAGTTAGATAAGCAAGTGTATCTACCCCAATTTGTTCGGCAATTTGAGCAACCGACTTGGTTGCGGCAATTAGTTGATCCTGAGTGTCTGTATCGATACCATAAAAGCAAGGATGGGTAACTGGTGGAGACGAGATCCGCATGTGAATTTCACTAGCTCCAGCATCGCGGAGAGCTTTGACTAGCTTACGGCTAGTTGTACCTCGCACGATCGAGTCATCAATCACAATTACCCGTTTCCCCTTTAAGACATCTTTGAGCGGATTTAATTTCATCCGAATCCCCGCTTCTCGCATTTCCTGGGTAGGTTGAATGAATGTTCGCCCCACATAGCGATTTTTGATCAAACCTTCGGCGTAGGGGATGCCAGATGCCTCTGAAAAGCCAATTGCTGCCGGAATACCCGAATCGGGTACACCAATCACAATATCAGCATCGTGAAAAGACTCTGTGGCTAATTGCTTGCCCAGTCGTTTCCGGTAGCTGTACAGGCTTTCTTCGTGTACCCAGCTATCGGGACGGGCAAAATAAATCATCTCAAAGATGCACAGTTTTGGCTGAACTTTTGGTGCCCAATTAATCGATTTAACACCCTCATCATCAATCCACAACAGCTCACCTGGGTTGACATCTCGCTCGTAGTCCGCGCCGATGATGTCTAAGGCGCAAGTTTCGGAAGCTACTACATAGTGACCGATATGATCGGGCATACTCCCCAATACCAACGGGCGAATGCCATGTGGATCGCGAATGCCCATAATCCCGTCAGGAGTAGCAATCGTCAAACTAAATGCGCCGACACATCGCTGACAAGCACTAATAGTTGCTTCAATCCAGTCTTTGCCAGCATTGACTTCTTCCCGAATAATCAACGCAATCATCTCAGAATCGATCGTCGTATTCAGTTCGCAGTCCTTGGCTAGTAAGTAGGCTTGCAGTTCGGCCGTATTAACAAGATTACCATTATGTGCTAGAGCGAGCTTTCCCAGTCTGGTTTCCACGATTACTGGTTGAGCATTGCAGCGGCGACTCGCACCAGTAGTGGAATAGCGGGTATGCCCAATCGCTAGTTGCCCTGGCAACTTAGCCAGAATTTCTGGATTAAACACATGGGATACTAAACCCATATCCCGATGCTCATAGAGATCGGTACCGTCGAACGTAGCGATTCCCGCCGATTCTTGACCCCGATGTTGGAGAGCATACAACCCAAAGTAGGTCAGCTTGGCGACTTCTTGCTCTGGGGCATAGATTCCAAAGACTCCACAGGCTTCTTCCGGTTTATCGACAGCGTTGTCGTCATTGATATCAGCGCAAACATCGAGGTGCAAATCGTGATCGGGAATCATGAATGGCTACAGTGGGGGAGGGTGGCTAAGTTATGGAACGGCTGATCGAGGGAGGGAGTTTTGATGTAAATTTTAGTAATATCAACATCTGGCGATCGACTGCCAGCTATAGCATAGCTCATACCTGTAGCCAAATATACATGGTAAATACTGTAGACACAAATAATTAACTCTAATACTAATAGTAATTAAGTTTAGGTATCGATCGACT
This sequence comes from Synechococcales cyanobacterium PMM_0072, assembly GCA_949127675.1. GTDB lineage: Bacteria > Cyanobacteriota > Cyanobacteriia > Cyanobacteriales > Chamaesiphonaceae > Chamaesiphon. The sequence goes on along the minus strand of CASBPY010000288.1, from coordinate 2,163 downwards.
AAAGGTGCTTCTTTTAAATATTATTAAGAAAAGCTTAATAGTTTATTAACGATAGCACAGAACTAGCCAATAATCATCCGACCGGGCCGCACTTTTCGCAACCAATCCATCACTGATAACTGTAATGTCAACTTCTCCCCATTGGTTAGATCTGAGTGAATATCTAGCGATTGCTGTAGCTGTAGTCGGATCTATCGCCGCAGCTACATCCTCAAACTGGATCTATGCCATTGTGCCAATCCTAATTAGCCTGATCCTGAATGCGATTAATCGATGGCGATTTACTCAGAATAGCCGCATTCAAGATCGATCTCTAGAACGAAAACTCGATCAAGAATTACAGCAACAAGGTGAAATGCTCCAGCAGGAAATCGTCCAAGCACGGAGTTTTGCTACAGCTTTGGTCAAGCAAACCATGACAGCACAGAAGACTTACCCGGCCCTAGCAGCGGGTGCATCTTTAGATTTGGAGTCTAAACCAGAGTTACTTGGCTTGGAGCAAAAATTTGAGCTGCATCAACAACTGATGCAATCGATGCAGGAACATGTTGGAGGTGTAGAAAATAGTCTCCAAGAAGTAGTCGATCTATTGGAAAGTAACGCTCTAACCGATCGAGTAGAATATTTAGAACGTCAGCTTACCCAAATATCTGGACAGCTAGGTATGAACTCGACTGAGTTAAATCGATCGAATACTCATAGTCCATTTAGTTTTGAGCAGGAGCCAGAAGTAGATATTACGCCACTATTGGATATGATTTCCGAAGATTTGATGTCTAATGTCTTGGTGTCTGACAATCTCGTTTCCGCCGAACTCAGCGGTGATATCTGGTCGAAACCGACCTGGAATCTTCAGCAGACGATCAGTGCTCACAGTGATTGGGTGCGCTGTATGAGCTTCACCCCAGATAGCCTCAAACTGGTGAGTGGTAGCTTTGATAAAACGATTAAGTTATGGCAGATAGATACAGGCGGAGAGATCTATAGATTGGGTGAGCGACTCAAAGGGGTATTTGCCCTAGCAGTAAGTCCTGATGGTAAACTATTGGCTAGTGGTAGTTGGGATGAAACGATCGAACTGTGGAATTTGGAAACAGGGACTTTGCTCCACAATTTGAGTCAGCACAAAGCCTCTGTGCGAGCTTTGGCAATCGCGCCTGATAGTAAAACTTTAATCAGCGGTAGTTTTGACCAAACAATCGTCCTTTGGAGTTTACCTGATGGAGTGGTCGGTAAAACGATGCTCGATCGAGAACCAATTGCCGCCATCGCCTTGAGTGCTGACGGCACATTTCTGGCAAGTACTGGGGATGATGGCATTGTCAAAATCTGGTCGTTAGCTTCAGGACTAAAAATCGCCGAGTCAAGTGGCAATAAACATTGCATCGGTTCCCTGAGTATCAGCCCCGACTCCCAAACGATCGCCGCAGGCACCGTTTATGGCAATCTAGTCATATGGCAAATCGAACAGATCGAAAATGGTCTACCACATCAACTTAGCCTCGCGCAGACGATTAAAGCCCATGCTGGACAGATTAATGCTTGCGTCTTTAGCCCCGATAGTCAGTATGCGATTACCGGAAGTGTTGATGGCAAAGCCAAAGTTTGGTACAAGGGCGCAGATGATCTTCAGTTCCGAGATCGCGCTCGCAGCATTCTCAAAGGCGATCCAGGTCGTTCTGTCATGTCTGTGGCGATCGCACCCTGCGGTAAACTAGTAGCAATTGGTGGTGCAGATGGTTCGATCCAACTATGGGAGCGAATGTAGCTTTAAAAGTAGGGGATAAAAGAGTGGGTAGGTGTTATCCGTGAAAAATAGTGGGAACTATTGCTGATTCATGAATCCTACGGAATAATCATCAATAGTGGCAAAAAGATTGATACCTTAAACTGAAAAATTAATTTTCAAAATCCTAAATTATGCGAATTCTAGTTACAGGTGGTGCTGGTTTTATTGGCTCTCATTTGCTCGATCGATTGATGAAAGAGCAACATGAAGTAATTTGCCTAGATAATTTTTACACTGGGACTAAAAGCAACATCATTAAATTAGTGGATAGTGAATGGTGAATAGTGAATCTGGTTAATTTCGAGGTAGGGGCAATTCATGAATTTCCCCTATCTTGAAATTGAGTCTAGCAATACATCGATCTCGGCATTATG
>CASBPY010000287.1 GCA_949127675.1 Synechococcales cyanobacterium PMM_0072 | reverse complement strand
GCCATGCCGTTAACTGGAACGCCAAGGGAATTATACATGTCTCGTACACCAATCAGACCGATTTGTTCGATCGGACCGATATCACCAGCGAGTACGCCGTAAGTAACCAATCTCAGGTACCAACCATAATCTCTCAGACATTGAGCGCGTTGTTTTTGCCCATAAGAGTTGCCACCGGGAGCAATATAGTCAGGATGTAGCTTCCATAGCTCTTTACTGGCTGCATCGACAATTTTCTTCTCGGCTCCTGCCAAAATGGTGACGATCCGAATTCGCTGTTCGCCAGTTTGTAAGAAGGATTGGATATTTTTGAGTTCTCCGCTACTGGGATAGCGCAAAGCGTCATCGGCTTTGAGAATAACTTGACTAACTACACTCATATTATTAATTGCGATCGACTATTATAGATATTCTATTACAGTAGTTTAGCCATTCTCAGTACCACAAGTGAAGGTACATCGAATCTTTGGCAAATCTTTACAATCTAAGAGTAAATAGATAAGTTGGCAGTTGGCAGTTAGCAGTTGGGAGTTGAGTGTGAAACAATTATTTAGAGTCTCCAAATCGCTGCTGGTTACTTACTACGCTTACATGCTAGAGTATCGCGCTGAATTGCTGCTGTGGGCACTTTCAGGGTCATTGCCGTTCATTCTAATGGGGGTATGGAGCGAGGCAGCACAGCAGGTAAATTTTGGCATATCATCGATCGAATTTGCCCGATATTTCTTAGCAGTGTATCTAGTTCGGCAAATTACTGTTGTTTGGGTGATCTGGGATTTTGAGCGAGAGATTGTTGATGGGAAGTTGTCGTTTCGATTGTTGCAGCCATTAGATCCAGTTTGGCATCACATTTTTTCCCATCTGGGGGAACGCTTTGCGAGATTGCCATTTATTGCTGGATTAGTCACGTTATTTTTTCTACTGTATCCAGCCGCATTTTGGTTGCCTAGTCTAAGTAATTTAGGGTTATTTGCGATCGCCGGAATTGGTGCATTTGCCTTACAATTTGCTGTTCAATATACACTGGCAATGTTTGCTTTCTGGACGGAAAAAGCTAGCTCAATCCAAGAAGTATGGTTTTTGGTGCATCTCTTTTTGTCAGGAGCAATTGCCCCATTGGAGCTGTTTCCACCAGAGATGCGATCGATATTGATGTGGACACCATTTCCGTACATTATCAATTTTCCGGCGAGTATCTTAACTGGATTGAAAGTTGACTTTGCCCACGATTTAGGGATGATGTTAGTTTGGATCGCGATCTTCTCGATCGTCAATCGTTGGCTCTGGAAAAAGGGTTTACGTCAATACTCAGGCATGGGAGCGTAGACATGTATAGATATTTAGACTTGATTCAAATTTTCTGGAAGACTGCGATCGCCGCTGAATTAGAATATCGATTGAATTTTGTCTTTGCGGCTTTAAGTAGCTTAGGTGGATTGGCAGGAAGTTTATTTAGTTTATTTTTGTTTTATCGCAAAGGTTATACCTTTCAAGGTTGGCGATGGGAGGAAGCATTAATTGTCGTAGGTATCTTTACCTTTTTAGAAGGTTTTGCAAATACATTTCTTGCTAGTAATCTCAGCCGAATTGTTAAACATATCCAAAATGGCACCTTAGATTTTGTCTTGCTCAAGCCAATTAGCTCTCAATTTTGGCTGTCTTTTCATAGTTTCTCTTTATGGGGAATACCAGATTTATTGTTTGGATTGGGAATTATTTTCTATGGGGGGAGCCTGCTAGAGATCGGTATTATGGCTTACTTTCTTGCCGCAATTCCACTTGTATTTGGGATGATTATTATGTATAGCCTGTGGTTTATGTTGGGGGCGACGAGCATTTGGTTTACCAAAATCTATAATATGACTGAGGTGCTCAAAGGTTTGTTAGCGGCTGGACGATTTCCGATTGCAGCTTATCCAGCAACTTATCGCTTCTTTTTTACATTTGTGGTGCCAGTGGCATTTATGACTACGGTACCTGCTCAGACACTACTAGGGCGCGGAGATCCACTCTGGCTGATTGGTGGTGGCTGCTTGGCGACAGTATTGCTAATTTTATCAAGTCGCGTCTGGCAATTTGCACTGAGATTCTATACTAGTGCTTCTAGTTGATATTTATTGAACTAAACCTTTTATAATTAGAGTATATGAACAACTATTTAGTCGCAGTATTATCCGATCGAATCCAAGCTGAATCCGCATATACGATGCTGGAGAAGCAAGGATTACCATTAAACAAAATTAACATTCTCGGTCGTGGTTATAAAACTGCCGATGAATTTGGACTAATCGATCCAAATGATGTCGCCCAGAAACAAGCGAAATTAATGGCGATCTGGCTGATTCCCTTCGGTTTTATTGCTGGAGTTGGATTTAGCCTCCAAACAAATCTGCACACATTTGCCTGGGCGGGCGAAATTGGAGATCGAGTCATCGGTGGACTACTTGGTGCAATCGGCGGTGCGATGGGTAGCGTCTTCATCGGTGGCGGTGGTGGGATTGCCTTTGGCAGTGGCGATGCGCTGCCATATCGAAATCGAATTAATGCTGGAAAGTACCTAATTGTAGTCGAAGGTTCCCAGCTATTACTCCAACAAGCAACAACGGTGTTGCGAAAGTTCGATCCAGAAAATATTCAAAGTTATATCGACATGTATCAGTAGATTTATTAAACAAATGTTACCGAGAGAAGAACTATTAAAACGAGTCGAAAATCGGGAGATCGTCGCACGGATCATCGATTTAGCGGAACAAGCAATTAAAACATGGGAAATAGTCGAAACTGACTTTCTCTCTCCGCCAGAAATCGCCGAAGTTAGAGAAGTCTTTAGCCGTCTCTCTGATATTGAAATCATCGCCACAGGTGGCTATCCCCAAGCCGAGCGGCAACGTTTGGGTATCTGTCGGAGCGAACTACCATTTGAACCTAGTCAAGTGCCACTAGCCGCCGTACACATCGCAGGTAACTTCTTATTCGATCCACCTACCCACCGCGATTTTTTGGGTTCGATGCTAGGCTGTGGCATTGTTAGAGACAAAACAGGTGATATCATCGTCCTCGGCGAACAAGGTGCTCAAGCGATCGTTGCACCCGAATTAGTCGAGTTTTTAGAAACCCATTTGATTCAAGTTCGATCGGTTCCAGTCAAAACGAGACAGATCGATCTGAGTGAATTAAAGATTCGTGAACCGAAGAAGAAAGAGATGGTTACAACCGAAGCTTCAATGCGCTTAGATGCGATCGCATCGGCTGGATTTGGGATGTCTCGCAGTAAGATGGTTGATATTATTTCCAGTGGTGATGTGCGGGTAAATTGGAAAGATATTAGTCAATCTGCCCATGCTCTTAAAGCAGGCGATCTAGTCGCAATTCGCGGCAAAGGTAGACTAGAAATCGGCGAAGTTGCCATCACTAAAAAGGAAAGATACCGGATTAATTTAACCAGATTTATCTAAATATTAATATCGTAGATTCTAGCTGGTAGGCACTGCCCACCCTACGTTTAGCTATTCACCATTCACCAATTCAATATGCAAATCCAATTTCGTGAATTTAGTCAATTTGATGTCTGGTTTTGGTTAGAATTTGTCAATGTCCCTTCAGAACAAGAAAAAAAACTAGTCGAAGAAGTTTTTTCGTCATGGTTTTTCTTGGGTAAGTTAGGTGGATTCAATGCTGAAAATAGCCAAGTTCAAGAAACTGGTTTAGATCTGAGTTATATGGATTATGACAACGATGCTGCTGACAGCAGTATGATGTCAGTCATGCACAACATGGGTGACTTTGAATATGAAGGCAACTGGGCTAGGTGCTGGATGGATTTGGGTACTAGTGATGCGATCGCCCTTGATGTTCTGATCAATTCACTCTACCAACTAAATACCGAATACGTTGAAATTGTTCAAGTATATATTGGAGGAGAAAATGAGGATTGGGAAATCGATCCTAGCTATAAAGAATCATTATTTCAGGACATTAACTAATCACTATAGCAATCCTAAATGATAAGCATAGATCTTTTTTCTGCTCTCTGCGCTCTCTGCGTCTCTGCGGTTCACAAAACACAGGTATAAAAGTACTAGCAAATTTGAAAATGATTTAGGACTGCCATAGCGCAAAATAGCCCTACTATTTAAACTGGATCGAGTGGCTGACAAAATAAATTTACACCCGCTTCGTGAACGTAAAGTAACACAGGTAAAATCAATAATGTGGGGCAGACTTTAAGTAGCACAAAATGTTGAAATAATGGCACAAAATTACCACTCACCATATCATTCCGAAATTCCGATCGACAGATTGCCACTCGACATTTTTTTGCCAAACCTTTCAACCATTCACTATTAGCAATATCTGGCTGCTGTCCGACGCGAATAGCTAGAGCCATTGCCGCATCTTCGAGATCACCTTCACAGTCAGCAATAGTCTCTAGACTAATCATTGCCTCTGGAATTTCGGTGAATTGAGTTTGTAACTCCTCAATAATTTGCAAATCTATCATCTTAATTTTTAAAGTGAGTTAACTTGCCGTTACGCAACTTTGACACCTTTCCAAAAAGCAACATAGCCCGCAATATTTTTAGCAGCATCCTTAGGCTCTGGGTAATACCAAGCTGCATCTGGATTTGTTTGACCATCGACTTCAATCGTATAGTAGCTACACAGACCTTTCCAGCCACAACTGGTGTGAGTATTACTATCTTTAAAATATTCTTTATTTAGACTATCAGCAGGAAAATATTGATTGTTTTCCACGACTACTGTGGCATCGCTTTCTGCTAATGTAACGCCGTTCCAAGTTGCTTTTATCATGAGTTAGTTAGAAGTTAAGAGTTGGGAGTTGGAAAATTTAATTTTACAACTAATTTATTGAATAGCTGGCTGCTGCGATGCTAATTTAGCACTTACAGATTGACCGATCAAATCGGCTAATAAATCGGCACTATTAATCACACCGAGGGAGCTAGTATTCGAGGCCATTGTCTTCAGTCGTTGGGAATTTTCGAGCAGATTGAGCACTTCAGTCTCCAAAAACTGAGCTGTTAGGCTTTCTTGCCGAAACAGTAATGCACCATTCGCCGCAGCCAACACATTTGCATTATAGTATTGGTGATCCTCTGCCGCATAGGGATAGGGAATCAAAATTGAAGGTGTGCGAGTGATCATTAGCTCATTGAGTGTCGCTGCACCAGCACGACTAATCGCCAAATCTGCTCTTTGAAACAGTCCTGCCATATTGTCATAAAAGGGTAAGACAATATATTGAGGATGTTCGATCTTTTCGGTTGGCTCATTTGCACCGCCGACAATATGAACGATTGTCGCACCAGCCGCCAGCCAAGCACCGACACATTCACGAATCATCTGATTGAGGGCTACAGCACCTTGAGAGCCACCAACAACAACGATCAGCGGACTTTGTTCTGGAATTGGTAAATCGAGAGGCTGGGGGCTGAGGAACTGCTCCCGACAGGGAGTTCCCAGATAGATTGTCCGAGCACGAGGCAGATATTTGATTGTCTCGACAAACCCGACGGCTACCTTGGTGCAAAATGGACTCATCCAGCGGGTAACTTTCCCTGGTAGAGCGTTTGACTCGTGTAGAAAAACTGGTAAGCCGAGGGAATAGCCAGCCAGAATAGCTGGTGCCGAAATATAGCCACCAGTACTAAACACAGCATCAAATTGACCCTGTTTGAGCAGTTTGCGGACTGTAAAAATCCCTTTGATCAAGCCAGCAATAGTTTTGAGTGTGCCCAATCCAGGTTTCCCTTGAAAACCACCGACTTTAATAATGTGGAGCGGGTACTCTTTCGGAACTAACTTCGATTCGAGCCTGTCAGGTACACCTAACCACTCAATATCATAACTTGTGAGCTTCTGGGCAACTGCGATCGCAGGGAACACATGTCCCCCAGTTCCACTTGCGGCGATTAGTAGCTTGGTAGCAGCTTTAGACACTAGTATTTTGATTCCTCTCCAGCGACACAGATATTCTAGCCGTTGGTGTAGCCTTTCCGCTAGGAGAATCGTAGTTCTGTTATCCTAGTCTGTAATCTCGACTCTCAATTCTCAATTATTTATCTACTATGTTAATAAGATCTTGGCATCAACTGGCAATTGCAGCACTGGTTGTCGGTTGTCAGCAGGCTGTAATGTTTTCCGCCCATGCAAATAGTTCGGCTTCCGCGCCGACTGCACTCAAGTCGATGCTCGCCAAGATCGATACCGCTGCAAATCAACGCAAATTACCAGAACTATTACGTTACTATAGCCCCAACTTTACTACCAGCGATGGCTTTAATAGAGCTATGTGGCAACAGTCCCTAGGTCAATTTTGGCAGAGTTATCGCAATCTCAATTACGCTACCACTATAGAAAGCTGGCAGGGTGGGGGGAATAATTTCACGGCAAATACGATTACCAAAATTACTGGTGTTCAGACTATTAATGGTAGAGTGTCAAACTTGAGATCGACAATCAAGTCTAGTCAAAAAATCGTCGCTGGACAAATTATCCAGCAACAAATTCTCCAAGAACGCACCCAGGTATCGAGTGGTGCTAAACCACCAACGATCGAATTAAGTTTACCTGACAAGCTCCAAACTAATGCTGAATATAGTCTAGATGCGATCGTCACCGAACCGTTGGGTGAGGATGTATTAATGGGTACAACAATCGAACAACCAGTCACAGCCCAAGCTTACGGTCAATTAGCCAACTACAAACTAGAACTACTCTCTGCTGGTGGCTTATTCAAAATTGCCCGCGCACCAGGTAAATCTGGCGACTATTGGTTTTCGACAATCTTTATCCGCCCCGCTGGAATGACTACTTTGACTCAGCGAGTACGGGTGGTGAAGGGGAGATAGGAGTTGGGAATTGGGAGTAGATCCAGGGCGGGCATGAAGCCACGCCCCTACGCAATTAATCTGTAGGGGGCGTGGCTTCATGCCCGCCCTAGGCTTATCGCAGCAATATTATGTATGAATGGTTCAAGAGGTGAGTCTATTTCCCCAATAACTTGACTACCCCAATTCCACCAAAATAGAGAGCCAAAACTGCACCTGCTAATAGGCTTTGAGTCAGTGGATCTGTCGATGGGGTGACGATTGCTCCAACTACCATCGATCCGACTACAACGCTCTGCCAAGCTGATAGCATGACTTTTGATGAGAGAATTCCCAGTAGGGATAGGAGAATTTGAACTACTGGTAACTCAAATAGCAGACCCGTGGCGAATAATAAGACTAGTATGAATTCAAAGTATCGATCGATCGACCAAGCCTGTTCGACGACATCGGCACCATAGCCAATCAAAAAATTGAGCGCGGCGGGGATGAGCAGATAATAAGCAAAGGCAATCCCGACGACAAATAACACCGACGAGGCAATCACCACAGGTAACACCAATCGCCGTTCGCGCTGCGTCAACCCAGGAATCACAAATTGAATCACCTGATAAAGCACAACCGGACTAGCAACTAATAAACCACAATAGCCAGCCACTTTCACCGAGACAAAAAAGTATTCACCTGGAGCGAGTTGGAGAAACTTAATCCCCACCGCAGGTATTTCTAGCACTTGGACAATTTGTTTCGCATAGACAAAGCAGCCCAATGCTCCAATTGCCACTGCAATAATCCCATAAAAAATCCGCTGACGGAGTTCTTCTAAATGGTCGAAAAAAGACATCTCCAACTCTGCTGGAATATCGCCTAATTGGCTATCAACCACAGGCAGACTCGGATCTGGAGACCACAGTGCAGTACTCAATTCGGTCTTACTGGTCTGAAAATCGCTATCTACTTCTGAACTCATCGCAGCAGTTTGGTCTGAACTTCTCTTCTCATCTTACCCGATCGACCGATGTGGTGAAATCAAAAGATCTGGACAAAAACCACTGCCAATGCTAACAATTGTGAGCTATGTAACAACTCTCACACCATTGTTGGGTAGAATGGTATTAGTGGTGTTGCAAAGGTTGTCTAGTAATTCAGCGATCGACACCAATATTGAGTTAAATACATTCATCACATGGAATCTAGTGTCCCCCCTGGCAAGTCTCAAACTGAACCCCCTCGATACAAGTGGGGTGAGTTCTGGGGCAGTGCGATCGCAATCATTACGCTGATCCTACCAGTTGTGGCGATCGTTCATTACTCGCCAACTAGTCCAGTCCAAGCTTTGCCAAGTCTGCCAGCCACAGCCCAACCTGAATAGCTTCAGACCGATTCAGTGTATATAGCTGTGTGCCCAGTTCCCGATTCCGAGTAAAATGCCAGTAGGGAGATTAATTTCTCCTCGTTTTTATTGAATTGGAGTATTTTGTTTTGGACTTATCCCTCATCCCCGCTCAACCTAAATTCGGGATTATCAACGTTTTAATCGAGATTTCTGCTGGTAGCAAGAATAAGTATGAATTTGACAAAGATCTAAATGCGATGGCACTCGATCGAGTATTATCTTCCTCGGTTCACTATCCTTGTGACTACGGCTTTATCCCCAATACCCTGGGCAACGATGGCGATCCTCTTGATGCGATGATCATCATCGACGAACCTACTTTTCCTGGTTGTGTGATTGCAGCTCGGCCGATTGGGATGCTAGAAATGATCGATGGTGGAGATCGAGATGAGAAGATTCTCTGTGTAGCTGACAAAGATCCTAACTATGCTCACGTCAAATCCCTCAAAGATATTCCCCAACATCGCCTAGACGAGATCTCGGAATTCTTTAAAACCTATAAAAATCTAGAGAAAAAAGTAACTGAAATCCTCGGCTGGAAAGATGTCGATGCAGTTATGCCTCTGGTTCAAGAATGTGTCGCTGCGGCGAAGAAATAAAAGAGTTGGGAGTTGGGAGCTGGGAGTTGGGAAGAATAAACTATACTTTGAGCGGTCATAACCAGTAGCTTTAGAGAATGAGGAAAATCTGGAGTGTAATTGTGTCTCCTTCTTCCCTTTCCCCTTTCCTCTGTAAGCACCTGCAATTTATGACCGTGCAGAGTACCTCCAACTCCAGACTCCCAACTCCAGACTCCCAACTCCAGACTCCCAAATATGTACCGCACTCTCCTATCAGCAAAAATTCACAGTTGTACGATCACAGATGCCAACCTCCAATATATGGGCAGCATTAGTATCGACGAGTTGCTGTTGACTGCGGTAGGTATTCTTCCTTACGAGCAAGTGCAAGTAGTCAATGTAAATAATGGCGAAAGATTTATCACCTATGCGATTGCGGCGGCATCTGGTTCTGGATCGATCGAATTGAACGGTGCTGCCGCTAGACTGGGCATTAAGGGCGATAAATTAATTATCATGACCTATGCCCAATTTAATCAAGCTGAAGCCCTGATTCACCATCCTAAAGTGGTGATGGTAGATGATCACAATCGCATTACCGAAATTAAGTCATATATTCCTACTGGCTTAGGCTAATTCTCATACATCCCCCCTCTCCGTTCCTATTTTTAGATTTTTAATTGCTAATAGTTATCATTTGACTGCTAAATCTGATATAGTATTTGAGAAGTACTGATAAATATATTCATTGAAAAATTATTGGAGTCTAGTGATTGATCGACTTTTGAATGGGCTTGAGGGCATGACAGTCTAGTAACGATAATTTCTACTTGACAGGCACAAAGCAGCTAACTGAGGTTATCAGCAGCTCTGATCTTAACTATCATGATTTGAGTACTTCTCCTTTTGATAATTCTTGCAAATTCGCGATCACCGCAATATATTAGCGGAACCGGAATAGCGACGACTAAAATAGCAAGAATTATTTGCATTAATGATAACGACTATAAATTTTAGAGTATCAACTCAAAAATGAACAAGCAGCACAAATTGATCAAGCCACTCACAGGTCACTTTCTCGGCTGGGGCGATGATAGCACGCCCCACCGCTACATTAAGCTAGCCACAAATAGCGGCGAGCAAATAGTCAAAGTTGCCAAAAGTCTCCGTCCGCAGATTCAGGACTGGCAACCAGGGATGTGGTTGACATTACTAAGTCACGAACGTATCTCGCTCGCGACAGGTGAGACAAAAATCAAAGTCAAGCAGTTATTAATTTCACCAACTATCTATCCATCCTGCCAGATTGGTAGTGAATTTGTACCGACAGATGAGCGAAAAGTCAGTACTTCGAGCGAACCAACTAAAATTCGGGTCTGTCAGGGTTCAAGTTGCCGTAGGCGAGGTAGTGAGCAAATTTGTCGATCGATGCAAGCATACATCGAAAAGAATGATTTAGCTAATCAAGTAGAAATAGAAACAGTAAAATGTCTTCATCAGTGTAAAGCAGCTCCACATGCGATCGTTAGTAGTCCAGCTACAGCAATACTACCAGGAAAAACTCACTACCGCCAACTTCAACCTAGCCAGATACCAGTGATGTTAGCAAAACATTTCCCGACTGAGATTCTAGCTAAACCAATTGGTTCCAATCTAATTGAAAAAATTGGTAATTATCTCAGTCAGCAGCGCATCTCCATCTCCAATAATCTCTCGTAGTTTCAATTTTTATCATAATGAAAGATCTAGACCAAGAAAAAGCAATTGATATCCTTCGGATCATAATGGAATTTGAGTTGGCTGGAGTAGTACGATATACCCACTATGCGCTGATGGTAACTGGTCCCAACAGAATCCCGATTGTCGATTTCTTCAAAGCTCAAGCGACAGAATCTCTCCTTCATGCCCAGCAAGTTGGCGAAATTTTGACAGGATTAGAAGGTCATCCATCTTTGCAAATTACTCAAATGGAGGAAACCCATAAACACTCTGTGAGAGATATTCTGACAGAGAGTTTAACGCACGAAACAAATGCCTTAAATATGTACAAAAAGCTGCTTGATGTCGTTCAAGATGCGAGTGTTTATCTCGAAGAGTTTGCCAGAACCATGATTGGTAATGAAGAGCTACATGCGATCGAAATCAAAAAAATGTTGCGCGATTTTAGTTAATCATCTACCATATTTTATCCTTTAGCCTCTTTTGAGGGTTTTGATCAGATAAAAATCAAGGACAGTCTCAGTATCACACCAGAGCTAATCTATCTAAAAGCACCAAAGCAAGCACCTGGTAATAGTGCTGTGATTGGTGCTTTCAGCAGCACATTTAATTTCTAATTAGTTGATACTATTTATGCTGGTAGCTCTTTGCCTTTCTATTATCTCGATGGCTACAATCGTGTTTTCTAGCCATCGACTATTGTGCTACCTGCGCCACTTTCAACAAGTAGAGTACGACCAAAAGCGGTTTTTAACTTGGATTCAAGAAAATGACATCTACGACAAGAAAGGAAGCACCATCGCTGCTATTGCTGCACTAATCGTCGAACTTACTAAGGAGAAAATCTTAATTTCTTTAATAGCTTCAACGATGGCAGGAATTAGTTTAGTCTGGCTAGCTTGGTCGGAGGAAGATCCCAAAAAGGATGGATTTCCGCTGTTGCAAATAACCAAAAAATCAAGGAAAGTTTACAATCTAGCTTTGATTTCCTACTCAATTCTGATGGTAATTGCTTTCGTGAGTTGTTATGCCTTGGGTGCTGATGACGATATCGCCATCTATTGGCTAATCGTGATCATTTTCATGCAATCTTCACCGATCTGGTTGCTGCTTTCAACGAGATCCTATTACCGACGTTAGCCGCCAGCAACAGCCGGAACGATACTCACTTGATCGCCATCAGCGAGTGGTGTCTCGGTACCATTGAGGAAACGGATATCTTCATCATTAACATAGAAATTCAGGAAGCGGCGCAGTTGACCGCTATCGTCACAGAGTCTCGCTTTGACTCCGGGACAGCTCACTTCGAGCGCGTCTAATAATTCAGCGATGCTATTACCTTCGCACTCAATTGTAGCTTTATCGCTGGTGAATTTTTGTAGGGCAGTTGGGACGAGAACTTTGACGGTCATTTTGAGTTGGGAGTTGGGAGTTAGGAGATGGGAGTTGGGAGATTTATCTCCCAACCCTTAAAGTCTAAGAGCTAAAGCCTAAACTAATGTTTGTTGCCAGTCGAGGCGGTTGAGAGTCTGAGAGCGTTCTAGAGCGCGTTCAAAGCTGTCTAATTTTGCTTCGATCGCAAATGGCTCGTTGACATAACCTTGGATGGATTCCTGGGTCTTGAGTCCGTTACCTGTGATATAAACGACGGTGGTTTCATCGGGATGAATTTTACCAGCTTCGATTAGTTTCTTGAGGACGGCGACGGTGGTACCACCAGCAGTTTCAGTGAAGATCCCTTCGGTTTCGGCAAGGAGTTTCATCCCTTCGATAATTTCGGCATCGGTGACTGATTCGATGTTGCCATTGGTCTTGCGGGCGAGTTCTAGGGCGTAGATGCCGTCGGCTGGATTGCCAATTGCGATCGATTTAGCGATCGTATTTGGCTTAACTGGTACAACAAAATCTCGACCTTCGGCGTATGCTTGAGCGATAGGGGAACAGCCTTCAGCTTGTGCGCCGCTGAACCGGACTGGTTTGTCTTCGACTAGGCCGATTTTGACAAATTCTTGGAAACCTTTGTGAATCTTGGTAAATAGAGAGCCGGATGCCAATGGTGCCACGATATGGTCGGGTAATTCCCAACCGAGTTGTTCGGCAACTTCATAACCGAGGGTTTTGGAACCTTCCGAGTAGTAGGGGCGAAGATTGATGTTTACAAATCCCCAGCCGTAGGTATTGGCAACTTCACAACACAAGCGATTTACTTGGTCATAGTTACCTTGCACAGCCATCACCGTTGGGCCGTAAATTACGGTACCAAGTACTTTACCTGCTTCTAAGTCAGCGGGGATAAACACACAACAGTCTAAGCCAGCATGAGCAGCAATCGCAGCGGTGGAGTTGGCTAAGTTGCCAGTACTCGCACATGAGATAGTAGAGAAGCCGAATTCTTTAGCTTTAGACAGAGCAACTGATACGACCCGATCCTTGAAGCTCAAGGTGGGCATATTGACAGCATCATTTTTAATATAGAGATTTTTGATGCCGAGGCGACGGGCCAGCCGATTTGCTTTAAGTAATGGTGTCATCCCTGTCCCGACATCGACAATGTGCTCGTCGGGAACAGGTAATAAATCTTTGTACCGCCAAATTGAATGGGGGCCAGCCTTGATACTTTCGCGAGTTACTTTAGTACGGAGGTAATCATAATCATATTGAACTTCCAATGGCCCAAAGCAAAGTTCGCAAATGTGGGTAGCTTTGAGTTCGTATTCAGTACCGCATTCTTTGCAGGCTAGTCCTTTGGCGGCAGTAGTTCTGGTGCTGTTTAAGGTTGCTTGGGTCATGGTTGGATGTCGCTGTGAATTAGATATCCGTTAACTTGTTGAAATTAAGATAACATGACTCGATCGAGCCGTCAAACATACCCGACCATTTTAGTCGGGTATATTTGGTCGGTGATTCTATTCGTCGTGTCTATTTTCACAGGGAACATTGGGTAGAAGGAATATAGTCATAAAGTTAGAAAGAGGCTTCATCTCTGGGTATAGACAATACAGACATAATGATTGGGAACTAGATATGGTTGACGAAGCTCCTCACGATCGGTTAGTCTTCAGGTCTAGCTGCAAATTTTAAGATTAATTAATTTATGAAAAGATTTTTACTGCTATTTCTGTCGGCACCAACTGTTTTGAGTGCGATTTTACCGATCGTCACCATGACAGCACCCGCCCTAGCGGCTGAGACATCTAGCAATCAAGCTAAATTTTGTGTCAATGCTCATGCTCGGCTTGTATGTGTCAAATCTTCACAGTTGGCTAGCAATACGCCTAAATCAACATTAATCGCCAAAGCACAAGCTGAAGCTAGAAATCCTGATACTTTCGTCAATTTCAATGATGAGGAAAGTGATGGGGCAATCGCTTTATTTGGTTGTGACTGTCCTGCTTGTATCCGATCTCTGCGTCAGCTCCGGATCATGGCTCAGGTTAGTTAAATTGGTGGATGGTGAATGAATAACTTGGATAATTACGATCCTAGTGGTGTAGGGCAGGTGAACGGTAACTTGTTTGGGTTGCCGTTTGACTATGGCTCGGCACAAACAGTTATTTTTGGCGTACCTTGGGAAGTTACTGTTTCTTATCGCCCAGGTACAGCTTTAGCTCCGCAACAGATTTTGGCGGCTTCACCCCAATTGGATCTGTATGATTTCGATCATCCAAATGGTTGGAAACAGGGGATATATATGCCGCCGATCGATCTGGATTTACTCGCCAAAAATAACTACTATCGATCGCAAGCAGCTCTGATTATTGATCGATTAGAACAGGGTGAGTCTCTCACTTCAGAGCCAGATTTAACTTCTGTATTAGCAGAGATCAATCAAGCAGGTAAAGATCTCAATCAGTGGTTATTTGATCGAACCAAACAAGCAATTGCCGCTGGTAAAAAAGTCGGCGTGATTGGTGGCGATCATAGCGTGCCATTGGGTTATATGCAGGCATTGGCTACCCAATATCCTGACTTTGGGATCTTACATGTAGATGCTCATTCAGACTTGCGGGACTCTTATGAAGGCTTTGAGTTTTCCCATGCGTCAATTATGTTTAACGCTCTGAAAATTCCGCAGATTTCTAAATTGGTACAGGTGGGCATTCGGGATGTATCTGAAGTAGAGCGCGAGACAATCGATCGATCAAATGGTCGCGTGGTTGTTTATTATGATTCACTGATTAAGCAACAGATGTATTCAGGTACCACTTGGGCAGATATTTATCGGGAAACAATTTCCCAGTTACCTCAGCAGGTTTACATTAGTTTTGATGTCGATGGACTAGACCCCAAACTTTGTCCCGAAACAGGTACTCCCGTGCCTGGCGGATTGGAATTAGAGCAAGCTTTTTGTCTCTGTCGCGAAGTTATTCACAGTGGTAGAGAGATTATTGGTTTTGATGTGTGCGAAGTCGGCAACGCGGAATGGGATCGCAATGTCGGCGCGAGAATTGTTTATAAATTAGTGAATTTAATGACGTGTAATTCGTAACGTCGATTTAATTAAGCCCAACGAATAAGTGGATGAGGGCTGGTTTGGACGATAGTTGTCGTTACAATCATAGTTAATAGCATCAACCAGCCCCTATAGATCCTTGTCTTACATTTGACTTATGGTTCAGACGAATCTCGCCCCAACCACTATTACAGCAACAGCTTCAAACACGATCGTCCTGGATATTGCGGGGATGAAATGTGCGGGATGTGTTGGGGCTGTTGAAAAACATCTCTTGGCAGAAACAGGCGTAAAGTCCGCCTCGGTTAATCTGCTCACTGGCGTAGCAGCAATTGCCGTAGAACAAGAGACAGTCACAGCCACGGCTCTTGCTAACAAATTGACAACTAAAGGGTTTCCCAGCCAACCCCGAATATTAGCGCGTAACGAAAATCGATCGCACCAAAGACAGACTAAATACGCCCAAGCATCCAAGCAAATTCACTGGCAATTAATCTCGGCGAGCATCTTATTAGGATTTTCCGCCCTTGGACATTTTATTCAACCAAATGCCCATAGTCATCATGGCTATTCGATCGTCAATAACTTTTGGTGGCATTGGGGTGTGGCGACGCTGGCGATCATTTTTCCAGGTAGAGCGATACTCTTCGATGGCTGGCGGAGTCTGTGGTACGGCAGCCCGAATATGAATACTTTAGTAGGTTTGGGGACGATTGCCTCTTATACTGCAAGCCTAGTTGCCTTGTTAATGCCAAATTTGGGCTGGGAATGCTTCTTTGAAGAACCCGTAATGATTATTGGGTTTATCACCCTGGGGCGGACTTTAGAGCAACAAGCAAAACATCGGGCTGCTGATGCATTCGATCGATTACTCTCACTCCAGCCGACAATTGCGCGGTTGGTGAGTCCAGATCCAGAACGTCTCCAACCGATCGAAATACCTGTAGAACAAGTCAAAATCGGTGAATACCTGCGCGTATTACCAGGGGAAAAGATCCCTACTGACGGCACAATTCGCTGGGGTGAGACGACAATTGATGAATCATTAATTACGGGTGAATCAATTCCGGTGCTCAAGCAGTTGGGAGATGGGGTAATTGCCGGAACAGTGAATC
>CASBPY010000286.1 GCA_949127675.1 Synechococcales cyanobacterium PMM_0072 | reverse complement strand
GTACTAGTACTGGTATTTGCCGTAAATTTAGTGAGTAGTGGGTAATTAATAATTGATAATTGATAATTATGAGTAGATATTGCTTGATAGTTTTGAATAAAAAAAACAGCTTTGTTGCTAGAAATATTAATCAATCTGGCTTTGCTTTGCCTGTGGCGGTCGGGATGGGTTTAGTAATGATTATTGTTGCTGCTAGTATGATTGGGCGTGCTCAGAGCGATCAAACCATCACAAATTCACAGCGAGAAACTAGTCGAGCTTTAAGTACGGCCGAAGCGGGAATTATTCGAGTTCAATCATTTCTCGATAGGCATAAAATCTTAGCAACTAAAAACTTAGACAAATGGTCGAGTACACTCGATAGTTCGTTACCGTACCAGTCAAATTGTCGATTAGTAAATCTAGTTACAGCTAAGCAACAAACTGACTTGTTTAAAAATAATAATTGGATTAATCTAGATAATAGCGATCGAAACAAAGGTAGATATAAGATTGTTGACTATCATTATCGAGATGGAATTGGCGAACTAACTGTTGCTGGAGAAATCGATGCTTATAATACTACTCAAAATAGTGCAAAAAGCACTCTAACAGTCGAAATTCCCATCGGTAACGAATCTGCAAAAATAGCCCCACCAGCATTGTGGGCAAATACATTTAATCTTAATCCAAATCAGAAAATTACTGGACAAATTCAAGCAGCAGCTTGTCCCCAACTACCACACATAGATCCAGATGGAATTGTCGGTGTAGATCTCAGCAACATCTCACTTATTAAGGGAATACCTAGTGGCCAGATTATCGCCGATCCATTCACACCCCTTCCAGCTCCTAAAGTTGCACCAGCTACAGCAATTTCATTACCAGCCATTACTACTTCCATCCAATTACCGCGATTGAGATCGATCGATACTCCTGATGCAAATGGTGAATATCATTACTTAGTAGATATAGATAATGCTACTTCTGGACACTCAATTAAATTAACAGATATTGATTTGATTACAATCGATGTGACTGCTAATCAAAAAGTAAATCTCTACCTCCAAGGTAATATCGATTTAGCAGGTAGTCAAACTCTAAATGTTGATCCTATTCATCCCAATTTACGCATCTATGGTAGTGCTCAAACACTGAAATTTAGTATCAAAGATAATGCCTCGATTACCGCATTTATTCATGCGCCATTTGCTGATGGTAAAAGTATCAGTTCTAGTACTCCCAACCCAAATACAAATATCAGTGGTGGATTGTGGCTAAATAGTTGGGACTCCGCTACTAGTCCAACTGAAATCCCTATTATTCAGATGGGTAACTGGTCAGACTTTGGGATATCTAAATTAGAACAACCAGCCCAAATTAGTCCAATTAGTTCTTGGAAAAGAGTAGGTAATTAATTGATGAGATCTGAGATTAGCAAAAGAAATAAACTCGAAGCAGGATTTACTTTGATTGAGTTACTACTTGCGCTCGCAATTACAGGAATAGTAATTTCTCTAACTGGTAGCGGCTTGTACGCGCTGATGAATGCAAATCAACGTAGTCAAAATGAGACTACAGAGCGACTAGACTTAGAACGTGCAGTAGCTTTTATGACTGATGAGATTAAGATGTCTCAACAAATAATGACTAGTATTCCGACAGGATCTAAAGGAGAGAAGATCTTTAAGTCAGCATCAGGAAGTAGCTCTGTTCAGGTGGTATTGGTGCTCAAACCAGCATCAAATAGTGGATTAATAAATCCGATTATTTATTATTTAGCAGATCCACCTAATTCCAGCGTTTGGCTAGGCCCTAGAGTAATTTATCGCTGGGGTCCAACTCTATTACAAACTGGGGATTATAGTAATAGTGATGGTGTTGATATCGTAAAAGTTAAGCCAAGTGGAGTAGTTGAATATTTTAATGAAGTTATTGTTGATCATGTGAGTGATTTGGTTTTAGATAAATCCAAAATTGATTGTAGTAGTGGCTATAATTATTTTGATTTGAATATTAGTAGCAAGATAAAAGATAATTCAGGATTTTATGCCTGTATTGCACCAGATCAGAAATCAGTTGAATTTTGGATCTATAAGCAGGCTAATTCATCTAATAAAAATACAATGATTAATACTCTAGTCTTAACGCGCAGTAATTAATTCTACTTATTTTTTAAACATGACCCTAGTAATTAGTTCTGAACAACTGAATATAATTTACAACCACGCCGAAAGTATTTATCCCGAAGAATGCTGTGGTATTTTATTAGGTGAAATAAAAAAGACAGTTAAAACTGTCGTAGAGGTGATTCCGACAATTAACGTTTGGGAAAGAGCTATATCAGACGAAGTAGATCGAAATAAGAATAGTCGATATACGATCGATCCCTCTGATATTTTTACAGCACAGAAACGAGCGCGAGATCTTCAGCTCGATATGATTGGCTTTTTTCATTCCCATCCCGATTCTCCGGCAATTCCTTCGACTTGCGATCGATCCCAAGCATGGGAAATTTATTCTTATCCGATCGTTTCAGTAATTAACGGAAAAGTTAGTGAAATCAAAAGCTGGGTATTAGATAGCGACGGTATATTTCAGTCAGAAGAAATTCAGATAATAATCGATCAATAACTTCAACTTCTATCGTTGAGTAGCTCCAGGAGTAAGCGGATCTAGAATTTGATTTAATACCCGTAATTGATCTGCGGTACCCATACAAATCAACATATCCTGAGCCATGATAATCGTCTCTCCAGTTGGGCCGACAATCAGATTACCGTCTCGCCGTCTGACTGCCAATACTAATGAGCCAGATTGAGAACGTAACCGTGCTTCTCGTAGTGATAAGCCAGCCACTGGACAGGTTTGAGCATCGATCAAAAACTCCTCCATATAGAAAGATCGATCGCTAGCAACAATCCCATCCATAAAATCCATCACTTGGGGGCGTAAAGCCGCCGCAGCCATCCGTTTGGCACCAGTAATGTAGGGAGAGATAACTTTGTCAGCTCCAGCCCGTTGGAGCTTTAGCACAGCTTCTTCATTACTCCCTCTAGCAATTGCCCGAATTTTAGGATTGAGGGTTTTAGCAGAGAGGATAATATAGAGATTTTCGGCATCAGAAGGTAATGCTGCTACTAGACAAACAGCTTTTTCTACACCCATTTTTAGCAGTGTCTCATCGAGAGTCGCATCGGCTTGAATCGCACTATATCCTTCTGCCTGTGCTATTCTCACCTGCTCAAGACTGGCATCGGCAATCACAAATTCTGTTCCCTCTGCTGCAAATTCAGTGGCAATTTGTCGCCCAATCCGCCCAAATCCACAAATGATGAAGTGTGATGATAAAGATTCCACAAGTTTTCGTTGTTGCTTAAGTCTTCTGCCTTCAATAAAATAGCCTTCAATCAACGCTTCGGTAAATCGATTGACGATGTAACCGATCGTAATCACTCCAGCTAAAATCAAGGCAATGGTGAAAATATGTCCCCGATCTCCCAATGGTTGGGTCTCGCCATATCCGACAGTAGTGAGAGTAATAACGGTCATGTATACCGCATCTAACCACTGCCATCCCTCTACGAGCCGATACCATAGCGTCCCAGTCAGGAATACTAATCCGAGGGCAAAACCACCCCGTTGCAAGTCATTTCTGATTCGACGATATTTTTGTTCGACGGAATCCATTCAATTCGTGAATAGTGGATAGTGAATAGTGAATCGATATTAAATTTGAGTGTGAGATCTTAGAAATTGTGAAATTGTGCTCAGTAGAAAAATGGGTATTGCCATTAAATACTACAGCAATACCCATTATATCTATTCGACTTCACTATCGAATAGCCACTATTCACTATCCACTAAACTACAATCCAGGAATATTTAGTCCGCTGGTGAGTAGTTCCATCCGTTCGCGCATGGTAGCGGTGGATTTTTCGTAGGCATCCATCATGGCTGCGAGCACTAGTTCAGAGAGTTCTTCAGGATTTTTGCTAGCTGCATCGGCTCCGATGCTAATCCTGCGGGGTTCTTGGTTCCCGCTCAAAACTACAGTTATATCGCCTGCTTGCCCTTCAATTTCCATGATCTCCAATTCTTCTTGGAGTTTTTTCGCATCTTCTTGTACTTGTTGAGCTTTTTTGAAGGCATCAGCAAGTTCTTTCATCTTACCAAGACCGAAGCCGCCAAATCCTTTTCCCTGAGTCATAATCTTTTAAGTTTTTAGTCAATCTAAACAATATTCCATCTTACCGGAGTAAGAAAATTCGGGGGTGAGGGTATCCGAATGAAAGGGGTTAGGCTTTAGATTTAATACCTTATACCGAGCCTACCTATTTATCGGACCCAAATGAAGTCTATTAATTAGAATTCCCTCAAGCCTAATCCCTAACCCCTAACCCCTAGATTAAAACTCACCAAGCATCTTAACTTCGGTCTCTAATTCGATCGCATATTTCGATTTAACCTGGCTCTGAACGTAGAAAATCAACTCCCTAATATCCTTGGCGGTAGCATCTTGGCGATTGATAATAAAATTGGCATGAAGGGTCGAAACTTCCGCATCACCAATCCGATGTCCTTTGAGTCCTAATCCTTCAATTAGTACGGCGGCATATTGGGGGCTGGGATTGCGAAATACACTACCACAGCTTGGTCTGTCATAAGGTTGCTTGCTGTGACGTTTTTCTAAGTCGCGGAAAGTGCGGGCTTTGATTTCTTCTGCATCACCTGCTGCTTGCAGTTCAAATTTAGCACTCAAAACGATGCGGGAATCGCCTTGGAGATTGGAAGTGCGATAGCTGTAGTCTAAGTCTTGATTGGTCAGGGTTTCGATCGATCCATCCAGATTCAAGACATCAGTACTGACCAAGATTTCCTGAGTACTATGTCCATGTGCCCCAGCATTCATCACCACAGCACCGCCTAGAGTGCCTGGGATCCCTGCAGCCCATTCCATTCCACCCCAACCCCTACGAGCTGCTTGCCAAGCTAGGCTAGCGACCATTTTACCCGCATCTGCGGAAATAGAACGAGTTTCGTTGTCAAACTGTGTACTGACATGGCGTAAATGACGGGTGCAAATTACTAAACCTACCAACCCCCGATCGCTAATTAGTAAGTTAGAACCAGCCCCAATAATTGTAATTGGTAAATCGTTTTGTTTAGCCCAAGCTAAACCAGCTTGAGTTTCAGCAAGAGTGCGGGGTTCTAGATAGTACTGGGCTAATCCACCTACTTTCCATGTTGTCAAACCTTTGAGCGATACAGCAAACCTAATTGGGCATTCAGTAGGTATTTCCAACTCTTGATAGAGAGCTAAATCAACTTGTACCGATTGCTGAATCCGAGTAGTTAGACTCGGAGAACGTTCTTGGGAAAGTGTCATAGTAAGTAAATTAGGTTACTAAAATCGGTTGGTAGTTGCCAACACCAAAAAATTTAGAAAAATATCGAAGTAAGTAGAAAGTAAAATATTTATCGCGATCGGATTATCGAATGTATAAATAAAACTTACAGCAGTTTAATTGCTTAACAAAAACAATTTAGCATGATGATCCACTAAACAACGAATTTTAGACTACATTTTCTGGTTGTTTGGCATGAGCAGTGGTTTGATAAAAATCTACGATGTTGGGAATAACTTGATTGAGATTGCCTGCTCCTAAGAACAAGCAGATGTCACCTTGTTGAAGATTTTGAGTCAGGTATTGGGATACAGCTTCGAGAGTCGGTTGATAGCAAACTTGCGAATGATAACGTCCGATTTCTGCTACAACTTTCTCGCCACTGATTGCTCCAGTATCTGGCTCTCCCGCACTATAGATATCTGTAATCACCACCAAGTCAGCATCTCTAAAAGATTGGGCAAACTCAGCGAGAAATTCTAAAGTCCGGCTGTAGCGGTGAGGTTGGAAGATGGCTACTACTCGACGCTCAGTCCCGACTCGCAAGCGAGCAGCACTGAGAGTGACGAGGATCTCACTGGGATGGTGAGCATAGTCATCGATGAAAGTAATGTGATTCTGATATCCTCGAAGTTCAAACCGTCGTTTGGCACCATCGAAGCTAGCTAATCCAGGCGCAATTGCCATAAAGTCTAAGCCAATCTTACGACCTACTGCGATTACAGCTAGAGCATTACTGAGGTTGTGCTTGCCCAACACTCCTAGTTCTAATGTGCCCAATAATTTGCCATATTCATATACTTGGGCAGAAGTTCCGGCTGAATGATAATTAATATTTGTTGCGGTATAGTCAGCAGCTTGCCCAGGCTCAACACTGTAGGAAATCGTTGGTTTAATTTGCTTGCGCACGATCTCGCAATCTATGGAGCCGATTGTGACTTGACACTGGTGTTTAAAGGCAGTGAAGACATCAATCACCTGATCAAGGCTCTTGTAGTGATCGGGATGATCTAGTTCGATATTGGTGATGACCCCAATTTTCGGCGAATGCTTGACGATCGATCCATCGGATTCATCTACTTCAGCTACAAAATATTCACTCTTTCCAACCCTGGCATTGCCATCCCAAGCGGCTACCTCTCCACCTACCACAATTGTCGGATCGACACCTGCCGCTACCAACATATAGCCAATCATACTACTCGTAGTTGTCTTGCCATGAGTACCAGCAACACCGATACTCGAATACTCACTAATTAACTTTGCTAGTACATCCGATCTATGAAAGATCGGACAGCCTAGTTCTAAGGCAGCAGCTAGTTCTCCATTGGTTTTACCAATTGCGGTCGAACAGATAATTTGTGGCGTAGAATACCCCGATGGATGATCCTGAAAATAGTCTAAATTGCTGGCAGTCTGGGTGAGGAAGATGTGTGCGCCTTCTGCTTCCAGCTTCTGAGTAATATTAGTCGATCGAATATCGGAACCAGTAACAGGCAATCCCCGTCTTGCCAATACATAGGCAAGCCCTGACATCCCAATCCCCCCAATCCCGATAAAATGAATCGGACGACCACCAAAATCAATCACATTACCCATAATAGTTTTCCATCAGCCAGCTAGATCGCACCTTGTCAACAGGCGTTATCATACCAATAATTGTTTGTTTTCGCTCCAAGTTCCTAGAAACAGCTCCATCAGGCGATAATCGGTTGATGTTAATCGTAAATTTGATACAAATTGCTCCTGTTCGAGAGTGTCTTAACAAATTGAGCGAGATCGGGATTGACAAAATCTTGACTAAATCACAAATTGTCAGCAATCTCTACATCGATCCGATCTAAACTTACTCTTGGGCACAGCACTCAGGGCAAGAAGATCTCTTTTGATGGAATAACTATACCAAATTTCACCAATTAGTCCAGAACTTTAGATAAAGTTATATTTTATTAGTACTAAAAAGGTAACGTCAGATGTCGATCATGGCTATCACTACAAAATGATCGAGATCGATTCCTGACTTTTGCAGAATAAATAATAGATCTTTGCTTACCTCCCAACATCTTGGACACTCGTACAGGTCGATAGTAAAATAGAAGTATGAGCGAGAAAGAAAAATCCGACAGTATCAAAATTGTTGCCGATAATCGGCAAGCGCGGTTCCTATACGAAATCCTCGAAACTTACGAAGCGGGGGTTGAATTGATGGGAACGGAGGTAAAATCTATTCGCCAGGGCAAAGCCAATCTGCGCGATGGGTATGGTTTGCTGCGTAAGGGCGAAATTTGGCTACTGAATGCTCACATTTCGCCCCACACGAGTACGGGAGCTTATTTCAATCATGAGCCAACTCGTACTCGGAGATTGCTGATGCACAAGCAGGAAATCCGTAAGCTGACTGGCAAAGTCGAGCAACAGGGTTTAACTTTGGTGCCCTTAAAGATGTACCTGAAACGAGGTAGGGTCAAGGTAACGATCGCCTTGGTGAAAGGTAAGAAGCTCCACGATAAACGCGATGATCTCAAGAAGAGAGATGATAAGCGCGATATGGATCGGGCGATGAAACGAGGGTAGGTAATAATTGATAATTAATAATTAATAATTACGGACGGATTGCGATCGAGATGTCCGCTACATTCGTTCCTGTTGCCCCAATTAGATGCAAGTTTCCTAATTTCTGAAAGAATGGGTAGGCATCGTGTCGATCGAGTGCTGATTGAGGATCCAATCCTAATGCTAAAGATCGATCGATTGTCGTCTCATTTACAGTTACTCCTGCTGCATCTGTCGGCCCATCTGTCCCATCAGTCGCTAGGGTAATTACCCATGCAGGGATATGATGTTTAGCTAATTCGATCGCGGCGGCTAATCCTAATTCTTGATTGCGTCCACCTTTGCCTGTGCAATTGTCAGGTAGATTTACCGTAGTTTCACCACCATAGATCAAAACAGTTTTAGCTGGTTTTGTAACAATCTCTCTGGCAATTTCCGCACCTCGAATTTGCGCTTCTCCATCTAATTCAGTAGTAATAATTTGCGGACTATAGCCCAATTCAGAGGCTAATTTTGCGACAGCTTGACAAGATTGAAAATTATTACCAACTAAGATATTATCTGCATTGGGATGATTGGTTAGACCCGATGCAATTGAGACAATCGGATCGCTAATCACATCTGATAAAATTAGTCCAATTACCTTCCCCTTGCCAACTCGTTCGACTAACCCACCACCTTTTAATCGATCGATCCTCGATCGCACTGCATTAATTTTCTCGATCGATAAGCCACTACCTAATAGTGCTGTACTGATTGCTTGTAGTGCAGTCAGAGATATCTTACCGTCAGGATTGATAGTAGCCAGATCGATAGATTGACTAGACAACGTAGATTGAATTAGTTGTTGGGTTGATTGGCTAACTTCGGTAGTGAGCGGATTGGTTAATAGCTCGATTAAAACACTCCAATTACGTGGTGCAACCACAAGCGCAGAAGCACCCCCAGAGATACATGCCAGCACTAAAGTTTGTTCAGTACAATCAGCTAATAGTTGCCATATCCGATCTCCAGCCGCCAGACTGCGCTCATCGGGGACTGGATGGGCTGATTCCATACATTCCCAATTAGCTGGAAATTTAGTATCATCTAAATGATCGTATTTAGTAATGACTAACCCTTGTGAGATTTTATCGCCAAAGATTGTATTGATCGATCGAGCCATTGGTACAGAACCTTTTCCAACAGCGATACAACGAATATCTTTGTCTGCTAGATTAATTATGCGATCGCCAATCACTAAATTGTCTCCATTTAGCTGCAAGTGATTTTGAATCGCATTATATGGATCAACGGCAGATAATGCAGTATTAATTAGTCTACTGATCAGATTATTCATTTTAATCGACGCAACTTTACCATGAAAAAACCATCCATTTGTTGACGATGGGACCACACTTTAATCCAACCAGTATCACTGACTAAACTAGCCATTAGTGAATCAGTTGGTGGTAGTTCAATTTGCCAATCGGGATGAGTTTTTAAAAATGGTAGAATTACATCTTCATTCTCGATCGAACATACGGTACAAGTGGCATATACTAGCACACCCCCAGGCTTAACCCAGGTTGCAGTATTAGCAAGTAATTTAGCTTGCAATTTAGCCAAATCCTGAACCTGGGCTGGTGTTTTTTGCCATCTGGCATCAGCACGACGATGGAGAGTTCCCAAACCTGAACAGGGTGCATCTAATAGTACTCGATCGGCAGTATTTGTTAATTCGCTAAATCCACAACTATCGCCAGTTAGAATTTTAATATTAGTTAACTGCAATCGATCGATACTTTGTTGTAATTTCTTTAGTCGTGAGGCTGTTTTATCGAGGGCAAAAATCTGTCCAGTATTGCCCATCAATTCGGCAATGTGGGTTGTCTTTCCGCCTGGAGCAGCACAAGCATCAATGATCGTTTCATGGGGCTGGGGATCTAATAAATGGGTGACAAGTTGGGCACTACTATCTTGGATTGTCCATGATCCTTCGTGATAACCAGGTAATTTATCGATCGCACCGACATTTCCTACAAATCTCAATCCTTGGGATAAGTAAGGTAATGGTGCAGCTTCAATCCCAGCAACTTGAAACGTATCGATTAATTTGGCTCGTTGTTGCTCTGGATTGGAAATATCTGGCAGGATATTTACCCGCAGATCGATCGTTGGTGATTGATTGAAGGCTTGGCATAATTGCTCGGTTTCGACAGATCCCAATTCAGTTACCCATTGCTCGATTAGCCAGTCAGGAAAGCTGTATAAAATACCCAAACGACTAATCTGGTCTTTAGGTAGGTTTAGCACCTCTTCCTGCTGTGATTGAAGCCGAATATATTGACGGAGGATGCCATTCACAACTCCAGCTAAACCAGTTAAACCATTAGACTTGGCTAAATCTACGGTGGTATTAACAGCAGCAGATTCGGGGATTCGATCGAGATAACGAAGCTGATATAATCCTAATCTGAGTAATTGTCTCAGCTCTGGTGGTTGACGATGGGCAGGTTGCTTGGCTAATTGATCGATGATCGCATCGAGAGTACGTTTGCGACGGACAATTCCATTCACTAGTTCTGTAAATAAATGTCGATCGACTGTAGATAATTCAAACTTACTTAACAATCGATCGACAACGATATCTGTGAAGCTACCAGTCTCTAAATCTTTGAGTGCGAATAATGTTAGTTGGCGAGAATTCATGGATTAATTGATAATTGATAATTGATCTAGAATATTTTTATAACTAACTCACTATTTGCTAACTAAAACTTAGGGGTTGTGCCATCCCAATTAAAATCATTCAATCTAAATCCGAGCGAACCTAATTGGAGAGCAGGATTGTAGCGGAGAATAAAATTATAAGTGCGGCGACTGTATTCGAGATAATAATCAGTACTGACTTGTTGCCCAGTGTCGAGGTTGAGAGAAGTCTGAATACCTACTCGCAGTGGCCCACTAATTTGTTGGTTAATACCTGCTGATAATAGTCGATTGTCTACAGCTCGATCGAATAAAAATGGTGAATTATTACCAGTAAATTGTTGAAAGTAATTAAGATTAAATCCGGTATAGTCAAAGCTCGCGCCAGAGAAATTACCAATTTGACCTTGAATCCCAACGTTATAACCCACTGATGATTGATTGTCGCCGTTGCTATAACCACTGATAGATCCTTTAATGCCAGTATTGAGCTGGAGATATGGCACGACTGGAACGGGACTGTAGTTATAAGTTGCTGGACTATCTGCCGGTAAACTTTTCCCTTCCCATAGTCGGAAACTTTTGGTCAAATTTGCCGCTGTTTGATAGCGATTGAGTGAAACTAAATCATTGGATCTACCTGGTTTTAGTAGATTTTGTCGATCGGTATTCGCTGTAATAACCTGTGCGCCAACTTGATAATCTAAGTTAATTCCAGTATTCCAAATTGGGATATTTGGGGAAGTCAAAATCCCGCCCAAGCTGGATTCAACTTCTTGGAATCCCAGTGAACCATTAAAAATGCGTTCTCTATAGACAGCTTCACCTGTTAAGGTATGTGGTAATCCTAACAAGCTGACCTTTTTATTGATACTCGCTTTTGCCCGTAAGTTACTACTGAATTTATTTAAGTTTAAATTTGATAATGCGGCTGAAGCTTGAATCGTCGTATCAGAGGTAAGATCGCCTTCAATATTTGTTTTCAATCCAAATACTGAGCTGTCAATAAAAGTTAAGTTGCTGATTGCCCGTTGAATAAAATATTGGGGTGTAACTGTCACCCGAAATCTAGGATCGAAAACAGGATAAAAACTACTTTCAATAAAAACACCACCCCGCTCATCAGCATCAATACCGATATTAAAGGGGATCCCCAGACTAAATAGATTGGAATCTTTACCGTTTTTCTTTAAGACAAATCGATCCTTAATAAATGGAATATTGAAGTTGTTCTCAATCGTAATTCGCCCATTACTGATCGTCACTTCATCTTCTTCACTGTTAATAGTTTTAAACTGTGCTCGATCGGCATTGATTTGAAGTTCTGGTGGCGAGAACGGATCGTTGGTAATTCTAATCTTCTCTGCGGTTATTTTATCGCCAGCAAAATCAACTTTATCTGCCTGAAACCGGAGGCGATTGATTGAACCAGATGACTTTATAATTGGCTGATATTCGATCGGTCGATCGCTACCAATAGTAATGCCAGAAGATCCAGTATTTTGAATTTTAGTAACTGGTTGATCTCGGCGTAATCGATCACTTAATAATGGTTCGGGGAAATTCTTTTCACCTGCGGGAGTAGATGAATTTGATAGAGCAGCTACATTGAGATCTTTAACCAATGTCGGCTGATAGATGTCTCCCCTAGCCTCTCTGACACTGCCATTATCATCCTCGAAATTGTAATCAAATCGATCGCCATAGAGAATCTGCTTACCACGGATCAAAACCACATTGCCCTCAGCAACTGCCAGCTTGGTATTTAGATCTACAGTCAATCGATCGGCGTTGAGAATTGCTTTATTGAACCGGACAACTACTTTACCATTTGCGGTAACTATCTGCGTCTTGTTGTTAAATTCTTGTTGCTCGGCATTTAGCTCAACCGAGTTAGTTGGGTTGCCTAGCTTAATGAGTGGAGATTCGCCTACTTCAGTTTGGACAACAGTATAAGTTAATGGCTGAGAGTGAAATGGCTTCGCATCTATCGTCGTCGGTACAGGTAGATCTCCAGCAAGGACAGGACGTAGAGAAATGCCGATCGAGTAGTAAGCTAACAGCAATAAATACTGGATGATTTTCCAAATTTGCTGACTCACATACCAATCAAACTTTTTCCCCACGCTGTTGTTTTCCATCTTGAAGCTAATTGTCTGACTACTATTATTCAGACAGATCTCGCTGGTTTGGGTTCCGAGAAGGGTCATTGGATAGAAAGCCAAAGATGAAGACTAGCAGAAATAGTGCTACTACAACGTTGACCACGATTTTTAACGTTCCCATCGATCGATTATCTCCGTAAATTTACATGACGCTGCCCTCTATCATAGCTGACTATCTGTAGCCGATGTCAGGAAATTTCTCAGCAGTTGCATCCCCGAACTGGTCAAAATACTCTCAGGATGAAACTGGACTCCTTCCACATGCGGATAATCCCGATGCCGCACACCCATAATCGTCCCATCTTCCACCCAGGCATTAATTTCCAGGCATTTCGGAAAAGTGGATCGATCAATCACCAGACTATGATAACGAGTAGCTGTAAATGGATTGTCCAAGCCTCTAAATACACCCGTTCCATCATGGTGAATTTCCGAAGTCTTGCCATGCATCAAAATTGGTGCAGCAACAACATCGCCACCAAATACCTGCCCGATACTCTGATGTCCCAAACACACGCCCAAAATTGGGTATCTAGCACCCAATTGACTGATGATCGCCAGGGAAATACCCGCATCTTCAGGACGACCAGGCCCAGGCGAGATTAAAATCCCATCAGGATGTATTTCCTCAATTTCGGCTAAAGTAATCTCGTCGTTGCGATAGACGCGAATATCCGCAGCAATCGGCAACTCCTGTCCGAGTTCGCCCAAGTACTGGACGAGGTTGTAGGTGAAGCTGTCGTAATTATCAATAACTAAAATCATCGGTAAACTGGCTTGACTGACTGTATCGACAATTATAAGTTCTGGGGTCAGCTCAATGATCAATAGACTTCCTGTGAAAGTCAGGGGATAGGGGATAGGGAATAGGGGATGGAGAGAATTTACTGGTAGAAACAGTACTGAAAAGGATTGTATTTTTACTTTCACAGGAGATCTGAATGATCGATCGAGTAGGTTGATCGTTCGCTCTAATCTCGCCTATCCCCTACCTATCGCTGCCAAGAAGATACTTAGATCAACAGAAAGGATGTCCAGATCACAATTGATTTTTCCCTATCCCCTAATCCCTATTTCCTATGCCCTAATCTCCTCTTGACCGATTCCATATTTAGTGGTTTACTGAGTAACCGCTCGGAATAAAACGCTATATATTGCTTTTGTATAGCTAATGCTGTCGTGCTTTGCGAATGAAATGCAGCTTACTTTTACTTTGAAATATGATTGCACAACTAAATAGTCATCCAAGAAATACGCTTACACTTCACAATCAGGTCAGAATAGTTAATACATCCGCAGACCAATTCAGTACGGAGATCGTTGCTGACGCACTCAAGATGGCGGGTACAGGAAAACGAGTTTTGATCGTGCAACTTCTCAAAGGTGGAATTCGCCAAGGACACGATCGAGTGATGAATCTCGCCCAAAATCTTGATTGGATTAGGTGTAATTTGATTCGGAATATTTCGGTGTCGGATTTAAACGATCTGGAATTGCACAACTTTCAACAGTTATGGAAACATGTGCGGAGTGCTGCTAAAACAAGTGAATATTCGATCTTAATTTTAGACGATCTCAGTTTATCGATCGAACTAGGTTTAATCAGTATTGAAGCCGCTACTGAGTTTCTCACCACACTGCCGGAGGATCTCGAAGTCATCCTCACAGGTACTAGTTCGCACCCAGCCATCTTGGAATTGGTGAATGACTAGCACTGGGGGTAGTGTGGCTAAACAACTTCAGCGACTAAAGTCGCAGACAATAATAGCAACTTGAGTTAAATAAGAAAACCCTGATATTCTCAAGAGAATATCAGGGTTTTTTCATCCGTGAAAATGCTAAATCTTATCTATAACTTTGGCGATTTTCGCGTCCGTCTGCTAGTGGACGACTGCGACCAGAACTACGATCACTATCTACCCGATCCTTCGCTTTGCTGGCACTGCGCTTGAGTGCGTCCAAACGGGATTCGTAGTGGCGACGCTTGCTCTTTTTAGGCGTGTCATCGGTTAGGGTTTTTAAGGCACTGCCCAGACTCTTATAGGCATTAGGTAGGGTATATCCGAAACGGGTGGCTAGGGCGATCGCCTTTTCATCAGCATCGATCGCTTCTTTGAGATATCGATCGCTATTATTGCGGGCATACAAGCGATAACCAGACACGCCACAGAGTCCCAATGCAAGGATTAATAATAGACCGTCTTGTACCCACAGTTCTCCCACAGCACCGCCTAGACCGATCGCCAAGGCTGCCATTTCCCAACCATCGCGGGAGATCGTATCATTTTGGACTCGTGCGACTTCATGCCAAAACAACAGATTTCGTTGATCTAGAGCCAGCCGTTCCCACTTGATGAGATCGATCTGGATTTCAACTTGGTCTTTGCCCAATTCTTCGCTGCGAACCAGGGGCGGATTGACTTCGACAGTAGTTTCCACAGTTACCCAGCTTTGGAGTTCTGGTGGGAGCAAACTTTTGAGCCGACGCAGTTCACTCATTTCAGCACGAGCAGAGGCAGCAGAGTAGGATGTCATAGCGATAGTTTAAATCGATCTTAATTACTATTTTAGCAAATTTTTGACTGAGGATGTCAGAGTTGACTATTTCCCAGATTACACCATACCTATGAGATCGATCGCAGTTAATTTCGATCGAGGATGCCATTCTTGATTGGTTCGGTGGTGAATGTTCCTGATCATGCGTCCAAACC
>CASBPY010000285.1 GCA_949127675.1 Synechococcales cyanobacterium PMM_0072 | reverse complement strand
TTCGGGATGGGAAGGCTGTCTAAGTGTGCCAGGGGTACGTGGTTTAGTGCTACGAGATCGGACGATAAATGTGAGATATCTCACTCAATATGGAGATCTGGTTCAACAAGAATTAACCGAATTTGTTGCCCGAATCTTTCAACATGAACTCGATCATCTAGATGGTATTCTGTTTCCTGATCGAGTCTCACATCCTAGTGAATTAATCACCGAAGCTGAGTATCTAAAGATTGCCTTTGAGTAAGCATTTATTGGGTTGTCTCCTGAAGGAAATGCTCCACCAACATTCTTCAACCCAGCCTACAAATTATCAATTAAACCCCTATCTTGCGCCGCTGCTGAAAAACTTAAACGTTACTAAAAAACACCCAAAGTTGATAGTAGCCATCGAGATCGCACCAAATAGCAAGCCTTTGCTAAATCCTTTAACTCCGCGATTAACTGACCAACGAAGTAAGGGGAGTAGATAAATTAACTGGACTAATCCAATTGAAAAAACCACTGACATGAACACTGGTGAGAAAGTATTAAGACACAGCGCGATGAAAATGACTAAAATGTCAATCCCAAAGATCGTGACAACACCAGAAATAGCATCACTAATGTGGGACTTTTTTAAGAGGGGTCTTTTTAACATAACTTTCTTAGGTAGTCTCTGTCGATCTCGATCTAGCGATTTTTCTTTAATCAAAATATTAAAAGTGATAGATTGAGTATTGATTGTTGGTAATCGACAACACTTTAATTAACATGGCACAGCTATCGTCTACTAGTAATCTTAGCAGACTACATCAACCAAATTTAAAGATTAATTTAAGAATCAGCCTATTTACTTAAATTACGTTTGAGAGATTCAAGCTCTTCATCAGCCTCCCAACGCCGAAACTGAGCATCCAATGGATCGGCAAAATTACTGTCTTGGGTATAATTATTTACAGATCCCCAGCTACTAGTAGTACTCTCTGCGGCGGCTTGAGTTCGAGCAGCTTGAGCAGCCGCTGACTTGGTTTTGACTTCGATTCGCCGACTTTTGATGGTTTGTAGTAGCTCCGTAGCCTTAGCTTTGCGCTCTTTCAATCCTTTCATTTTACCCCAAAGTTGATTTCCTTGGGGTAGCAGTGCATTGACGCGCTCTTGGGCAGCTAGAGCCAAGTCTGCTCGTCCAGCAGTGGTCGCTTTCTGAACTCGATCGAACCAACTTTTGATGTCCTGTGCAGTACTGAGGATTTCTTGTTCGACTTTCTTCTCTTGGGTTTGCAAGTCTACGATCAGCTGTATGGTATCTGTTTCCTGTTCGGCTAGTTGTTGTTCAATTACCTGCAATTCAAGATGCGGGTTTTTGCTCAGAAAGTCATCGATCTGACTCTCTAGAAACCGCTTCATGTCTTCTAGTAAAGCCATAAGTTAGGGGATAGGGTTTAGTTAATAAATTTGTAGTTGAGCCTCGAAACCCAACATCTCTAATGTTCTGCATCGAGGCATTTTAATTTAATCCACGATCCTTAAAATTTCTGACCGATTTTGATCGATCGAATTTCGCCACCTTTTCTTTTGATGGTTACTTCACCTTTAGATATATTTACTAGAGACCAATTGCTAGTGCCAATTTTTTGACCGATTTTGATGGTTTGATTTTTCTTGTCGATTTGAAAGATTGCCGTGGGATATTTGTTATTTTGAATTGTTTTTACCAGAGTAGCTGGTTTCTCAATTGTGGCTGGGGTTGCAGGAATTTTTGCTGTGGCTATTGCTGGGTTGAAGAGTATTGCGGTTGCAGTCGCTGGATTAGTTGTAGTAGCTGAGGTTGGTAGTTGGATCGCCGCTGTGGTAGTAATCTTGGCTGACTCGATTTTTGAGATCGATTTTCGCATGTAGTCGGCGAATTTCGCATCCTCTGGAGAGACTTGAGACTTGGATTGGAATGGGAGCCAACTGGTATCAATATTTTGAGGAATAGAGATTTTGCGCTCGGTTACTAGCCACACGAGTGAACTGCCGACAGCGATCGACCCAAGCCCAACACCGAGGACAGCTTTGAGCCAAAATGGAATCCGTCGCGCCTGTTTTTTTGGTTTAGCTTTTGACGGTTGAGGTGGATCGATATCTACGGTTACTTGAGGTGAGAACCGATCTGATTGGGGGATATAAGCTTGAGTATATTGGTTGTCTGATTCTGGTTCCGTTCGGTAGTTCGCTGGAGACAGAGCTGACTGATTTAATTGGGGCGATTTTTGATCGGCTTCGAGATCGCCACTGAGTAATTCATCAATATCGATAAATAATCGATCGAGAGATCGATCTGCGTGGGCATTGAGTTTTGTTAATATATCTTGATCGAGTGGTTGGGAAGATGCGGGGTTTTGGTTTGTCATAGGGTTAGGCTTTTAGTTCGGCTACGCTCACTGACCGATGTTTGTTTTAGGAATTAGGCTTTAGAGATTAGTTTAGCTTAAAGTGATTTATTGCATTCGATCGATTGTACGATATTGAATTGCTTCGGCGATATGGGCGGGTTCAATTTGCTCGGTACTGGCTAGATCGGCAATAGTTCTTGCTACTTTGATAATTCGATCGCTAGCTCTGGCTGATAATCCTAGTTTCCGAATGGCTGTTTCTAGTAATTGCCGACTATTATCGTCTAATGGGCACCATGTTCGCAATTCTCTGCTCTGCATTTGGGCATTGCAAACGATGCTTGGTACAGAGAGAAATCTCTCGCTGGCTCGATCTCTCGCTGCTTGGACGCGCGGACGGACTATAGCAGAATTTTCCCCTGTGGGTTGGTTGGTAATTTCTTCTGGTTTAAGCCGATTTACTGCCACTTGTAGGTCGATTCTGTCCATTAGGGGGCCAGATAGCTTTGCCCAATAATTCTCGCGCTGACGGGGATTGCAGGTACAAGCCTGAATCGTATCTCCATAATAACCACATGGACAAGGATTGGTACTGGCGACAAGGGTGAATTGGGCGGGAAACGAGACAGATTGACGAGTACGGGAGATCGTAACGTGTCCGTCTTCTAGTGGTTGACGCAGAAATTCCAGCACATCGCGTTTAAATTCGGTCAATTCATCGAGAAATAATACGCCCCGATGAGCAAGGGAAATCTCCCCAGGACGGGGATACGTGCCGCCCCCGACTAGAGCGGGGCCAGAGGCTGAGTGATGCGGACTCCGATAAGGTCTGTCGCAGACCAGAAAACCCCGCTCTCGCAACAAGCCAGCAACGGAGTGAATCTGGGTTACTTCCAGAGCTTCAGCGAATGATAATGGGGGGAGTATCCCTGGCAACCGTCTGGCTAGCATCGTTTTACCGCTACCTGGTGGCCCAACAAAAATCAAATTGTGTCCGCCAGCGGCGGCAATTTCCAAGGCGCGGCGGGCATGTGATTGTCCTTTGACATCATGGAGATCGGCACATTCCAACTGCGTTTGAGCTAGTTTGCCTGTAATATCTACTTTGACTGGTTCAAATTGTTCGGGATGATTGAGAAATGCTACGACTTCCCCGAGATTTTCTAAGCCGTATACCTGTAAGCCCTGAATCACCGCTGCTTCACGGGCATTTCCCGCAGGTACTACTAATCCCGTAATTCCCATCTTCAGCGCGGCAGCGGCGATCGACAACACCCCCGCAACAGCTCTTAAACTGCCGTCTAAGGACAGTTCGCCTAGAAATAGATAATCACCTAGTAATTCACCACTTACCTGATCTGATGCAGCAAGAATCCCCACACAAATCGGTAAATCAAAGCTCGGCCCCTCCTTTCTCAGATCTGCGGGGGTGAGGTTGACTACGATTCGACGCATGGGATAGGCGGAACCAGAATTTTTGATTGCTGTTTTGACCCGTTCCTTGCTCTCTTGGACGGCAATATCTGGCAACCCAACTACAGTCACGCCTGGCAAGCCATTGGCGACATCGACTTCCACTCCCACCTTGACTGCATCAATGCCGATAATTGTCGCACTCCAAACTCTGGCTAACACAGCAATTGTCCCGTTACTCAAATAGTTTCAATCAGTTAAGCATAGGAATTTGGGAGAGGACAAGGATCGAATGTCTTAATTTGGTGGATAGTGAATAGTGGGTATTGCTTGAGTTCAGTGGGATTGATTCAGCATTGTAAATTTTTGTGTTAAGTTTTGATTGGTACCCTGTTGCCCAAACTATGGACTTTCCTAACCCCAACTCCCATATTCACCATTCACCATCCACCATTCACTAACTAATGAATCTGTCCTCACTAATCCTCACAGCTCTAGCTATCGGTATAGCGTTTGGGACTGTCTTAAATACTACATTTCCGTTGGCGATAGAACCGCTTGATCGATATTTACTAGCACCAGTCGGCGAAGGATTTTTGCGGATTATTCAATTTGTAGTGGTGCCATTAATTTTCTCGTCGCTGATTTTGGGGGTAAATAAGATTCAGGGGACGGGACAGGTTGGTAGGTATGTGCTGAAGTTGATGACTTGCTATGTGGTGACAAGTCTGATTTCGTTATGTATTGGGATGACAGTGGCGGTAATCTTACAACCTGGAGCGGGGATGACGGGATTGGAGATACCGGATGTAACTAGTACAGTAGCAGCTCCAGATTCGATCGAGTGGTTGGTCAACTTGATTCCGATCAATCCGTTGGGTGCGCTGAGTGATGGTAATCTGCTCCAAATCATCTTTTCAGCGGCATTATTTGGGGCTGGGATTCAACTTGCAGGGGCAGATGCAAAGCCATTTGTCGAGTTGATGGAAAGCATTTATGTGATTAGCGAGAAGGTGCTGTCGGTAATTCTCTATGTCGCGCCAGTTGGGGTTTTCGCGCTGATTAGTTCGACAATCGCTACCCAGGGCTTGGGCTTAATTGTTCGGCTGTCTTGGTATGTGCTCGGATTATGGCTATCAACGATTATTATGATTCTGTTTTATGTGGTTGTGTTGATCGGACTCAAAGCCGAACCTGCCAAGTTTTTTAGTAGTTTGAAGCCCTCGTTCTTTTTGGGCTTTGGAACTGCTAGCTCCAATGCTGTGTTGCCGATGGTACTCCAAAATATGCAGGAAGGCTATGGCTTGCGATCGGAAATTGCTAGTTTTGCCCTACCTTTAGGTACAGCTCTAAAGCGGGACGGCGCGACTATTCTCCAAGGATTTAATGCAATCTTTATCGCTCAGATTTATCACATTCCCCTGACTCCATCCCTATTATTTACGATCGGATTGAGTAGCTTTTTGGTATCATTCAGTACTCCTGGCGTACCTGGATCGGCATTGATTACCATGACAACGGTACTTTCTGCGGCAGGATTGCCACTA
Source organism: Synechococcales cyanobacterium PMM_0072 (assembly GCA_949127675.1). Classification (GTDB taxonomy): domain Bacteria; phylum Cyanobacteriota; class Cyanobacteriia; order Cyanobacteriales; family Chamaesiphonaceae; genus Chamaesiphon. The sequence continues at coordinate 23,616 of CASBPY010000285.1, read as the reverse complement.
GAAGGAATTGCTATTGTTGCCGGAATTGATCGACTCACTGATGGCTTCAAGACTGTCCTCAATGTGATTGGCAATAGTAGCAATGCCATTCTTCTCAGTCGGTGGGAACCAGCTCAACCAGTAGAAATAGCTCCAGAATTGGCAGTCGTGCCAGCCCGAGTTCCAGAGGTACTGCACTAGTACTGGAAGGTATAAATTTATTTACTATTCTAGTATTAGACTTAATACTAATAATTTTTATCTACCATGAAGTAGTAATGATCGATGTGATGGCGATCGCATACAGAATTGTTGATTGGTATAAAATAAAGTTTTGGTGATCTAAATCACTACGTATACGAAAATATATTAGCTAAAACTACTAAAAATTCAGCTAAACAGCTTAAATGAATCTGATGGATTGCTTCATAAAACAATCAAAATAAGTATATTAACGTAGTTGTTAGATCAACTAACTGTCAATTGGCGTAATTCTTATTGAGAATAATAATTGAAAGTGTATAATTATCGAGTAACCAAGTATCTATAGATTTTTACAACTCGACGATCCATCAAGAACTATCTAGCGGATTGAATCAGCTTTTTAGGCTTGCATTAAGACATAGGTACATTTTATTGAACTTTGTGTTCACATTTAGCGAACAGATGTTAACTTGTCAATTTTTGTCTATCCAGTCCAGCAAAAATCCAGCAGCGATTGCCGTTAAAGATGCCGCTACAGAGCTAACCTACGGACAACTAAATGCAAAAGTTAATCAGTTAGCTAATTATCTCCGTCAGCAGGGAGTTCAGCCTGAAAGTCTAGTTGGGATCTATGCCGATAGATCTGTCGATTTAGTAATTGCGATCTTGGCAGTACTTCAAGCTGGTGGAGCTTATGTACCACTCGATCCAGCTTATCCGCCAGCACGATTGGCAGGGATTATTGCCGATACAGAGTTACAACTAGTCCTGACCCAATCACATTTAGTTCCAGATCTTGAACATTTCGGACTAGACTTATTTCTACTCGATACAGAATGGAGTAAAATCGCAAATGAAAGTACAGAATCAGTAACAGTAACAACAACTCCAGCTAACCTCGCTTATATCATGTACACCTCCGGTTCTACAGGTAAGCCTCAAGGTGTCCAAATTACACTCGGACAGATTGAGTGCTATCTGCAAGCTGTCAATCAAGTACTCAATATTCGAGCTGATGATATTTACTTGCACTCAGCATCTTTTTCATTCTCCTCATCAATTAGGCAATTACTATTACCTCTGGCTCAGGGGGCGAAAATAGTAATTACGTCCAAGGAAAATACTACCAATTTATTTAGCCTAATTGAATTAATTCAGACTGAGCAAATTACCGTATTTGATACAGTTGCATCAGTTTGGAATTATATCCTGATTGGTTTATCCCAACTGAAAGAGCCGCAAAAATCGCGCCTGATCAATTCGCGAATTAGACTGCTGACATTTTCAGGGGGAATATTGACCGCTCAACTATTAGAACGAGTTCGCAGTCAATTTCAACAGTCTCCACAAATTGTAAATATTTACGGACAAACTGAAACAATTGGTGTTTGTGCTTATCAGATTCCCGCTGAACCGATGGGATCTAGCGGATATGCCCCAGTAGGTACCGCCTATTCACACAATCAATTGTATGTACTCGACGATCTATTGCAGCCCATTGCAACCGCCCAAACAGGTGAATTGTACGTGTCTGGGGCAAGTCTCCCACGGGGATATCTCAATAATCCCCAGCTAAATGCTCGCAAGTTTATCCCCAATCCCTTTAGCCAAGCACAGCCGTCGGCATTGCTGTACAAAACAGGGGATTTAGCCCGTTATTTACCTGATGGTAATTTAGAAATTGTTGGTCGCCAGGACTTTCAAGTCAAGATTCGCGGGATGCGAGTTGAAATCGAGGAAGTCGAAACTGTCCTGACACAGCATCCCCATGTCCAACAAGCAGCCGTAGTTGGCAAACAGAATAGTGGGGGCGAAACAATTATTGTTGCGTATATTGTCCCCAATTGTCCGTCGATCGATCTGAGCGATGTCCGATCATTTTTAAAAACCAAGTTAACCGACTACATGATGCCGTCCGCTATTGAAATATTGGACGCACTACCTTTGACTCCAAATAATAAACTAGACCGCAAAAGACTTCCCGAACCTAGTCGGGAAAACTTAACTATCGTACAGCCCCGTGATCAGCTAGAGGATCAGCTTGTCAAGATTTGGGGAAAGGTTTTAGATATTAAACAGGTTGGGATTAAAGATAGTTTCTTCGATCTGGGCGGCCATTCATTAGTCGCATTACAATTGTTTGCAGAAATCGAGAAAATTTGGCACAAAAAATTACGATTAGCGGTTTTACTTGACTCACCAACTATTGCAGAATTAGCAAATATTATCCGTACAGGTGATACACCTGAATGGTCGCCATTAGTTTTACTAAAACCAGGTGACAATAGTTCACCTTTATTCTGTATCCATCCGATCGGTGGTAATTTATTTGACTATCATTCACTATCAAAAAAATTAGAGCATCAGGGACCGATCTATGGATTACAACCGCGAGGAATTGATGGCAGACAACCACCAATCGATCGAATTGAGGATATGGCTAGTTATTTTATTCAAGCTATTCAAACCATTCAGCCGCAAGGAGCTTACTTTATTATTGGCTATTCTTTTGGTGGGATTGTTGCTTTCGATCTAGCTAGACAACTAACAGAACAAGGTGAGAAAGTTGCTTTTTTAGGTTTACTAGATATTAGATGTCCGGTTATTCCAGAGATTGACACACCATTCCGTGAGTGGATCGATATTCAACTCGATCGAATGCGACAATTGACAATCAAGCAGCAGTTTGATTATCTGATTGAAAAGTTGTTTTATCCTAAATCCCAAGCATATCGAGATGAAGTAGTTGCCGCACTATCGGATCTCGATCTATTTACGCCTGAATTAGTAAAAGTACTCGACTGTAATGTCCAAGCAGTAAAGGATTATCAACCTCAAGTTTTTGCGGGAAGAGTGACACTGTTTTGGAGCGAATACCAAGACTGGTATATCAAGAAACATCCAACACTCGGTTGGGGAAATTTAGTCACTGATGGTTTAGATATTCAGCGGATTCCTGGCAACCACACAACACTAATGCAAGAACCGCACGTTCAAGTTTTGGCTGAAAAATTGAAATCGTCGATCGAAGAAGCTGCTAGATTAGTTACAAGTTGAGATTGAATTTTTGTAGAGATAGTGTTTACTTGTCGGGATTAAGTACTGACTTGTTTAGGAGACTATCCAATCGCTCAGTAGACCAATATTCAGACGGATAAGCGATCGCTGAAATCGAAGATAATCGCACCACCCATGTTACCCGTTGAAAGCTATATTCTGCTGAATCATCCTCACTCCCTGGCACTAAAATTAGGACTTCTACAAATGATCGATCGAGACCAATTGGAATTCCAAAATAACTTTTGTCACGAGTTTCAAACCAAACCTTAATTCCGTCATGCAACGCTGTTTTTAAGCGTTGATATAATAGACTAGATTCTTTGAATTCAGACTTTTTACTCATAATTTAGAGATTAGACTTCAGGTATATAAATTGAAGAGAATGAGTTAAAGTTAGAATCTTTTTGATCAGTGAAAAATTACTGAGACTGCTTTTTGCTAAAGGCAACTTGAAGTGCTAGTCCAATTAGTCCGATCGAAATAATCCCAAAGATGCCCGTACCCAAGGCAGTGGCACCAACAACTAGGGTCTTTAGTGCTGAGGCAATATTAATAGCCATCGTGGTCTTCTGCGTCATTGGATGTGCAGCAAAAGTAGTGGCAATCTTAATCGTCATTGTGTACATCGCGATCGACATCGTGCCAGCCAGCAGCGAACCAGTCAAACAACTTAATGGACTGGGTAAAGCTTTTTGAGGAGGTGTTGCTTGGGTCATTTTAGATTTTTAATTAATACCTGACTAAACTACTCTGACACCTCGATCGCAAAATTGAGTCACAAATAATTCTAGATCTGGATCGGTAATCACCGCGCGGACTTGATGATAAAGTTGCTCGGCTTGCGATCGAGAACTTGCTAAACTAAATACCGTCGGCCCCGAACCAGACATCATCGTGCCTAAATTAGGATGACGTTGAAATTCTGTCCGTAACTGGCTGACTAATGGATAGGCAGGTAATACTACTTTTTCTAAATCGTTATAGAGTAACCCCCCAATCTTAACAGGATCTCCCTCGACGATCGCTTTAACCAAGTTTCCAGAATGCACGCGCTGGGATCGATCGAATAAAGTAGCTGGTTCTTGGGCATATTCATGCTCAAATTCATGGCGATAAGTAGTGTATGCCCACGGCGTAGAGACTTCTAGACTGCGATATTTGCCCAGTACCGCATAGATCCCTTCTAAGCTAGGTAGGGGCGAAATCAACTCCCCTCTACCAGTGGCGATGGCAGTTCCGCCAGAAATACAAAAGGGCACGTCAGAGCCTAATTTTGCCCCCAATTCTTGTAGACTAGCTTGAGTAAGTCCTAATTCCCACAGCAGATCGATGCCAACTAGTACCGCCGCTGCATTTCCCGATCCGCCAGCCAACCCAGCCGCGATCGGAATATGCTTATGGAGGGTAATCTCGACACCGCCATATTTAACAAAATCAGCAGGAAATTCCTGCTGCATCAACTCCGCCGCACGATAGGCCAAATTAGTTCGATCGATTGGTACGTCGGGATGTCCGCAATGGAGGATAACATCATCGGTATTCAGAGATTTCAGCTCGACTCGATCAGCTAAATCCACTGTCTGCATAATCATCACTAGCTCGTGATAATTATCAGGTCTGATACCGATAATTTCTAGATGAAGATTTATTTTAGCTGGAGCGATTAGGGTATAAGATTTCATTGAAAGTGTGGGCGAAAATCCCATGCTTTTAGCAATTAAATTTTAGGATGGGCAGCGACGCAATATCTGGAGGTTTCTTCCGCTATATCATCGCGTCAACACATTGCCCATCCTAATAATAAGTTTAGAGTAATCTCCAGATAAACGGATAACGGTAAGGTTCGTTAGGATTGTTCAATGTCGCTAAAATCCCAAAAATTGGTGGCACTAGAGTAAAGAGAGTGAATACGCCTCCGATGATCCAGGCGAGTGGAATTGTGATAATTAACGCAGTGAAGAAGAATGCTAATGCACCAGTGATTGCCCCATACAACCAAATATTAAAGTGATAATTGAGTGTTTCTTTAGCAGTTTGCTTGATAATGGGGTCATCAAACAATAATAGAACAGCCAGTGGAATTAGAGATGTAAAGAGCAGTGAGCCTAAAAAAATCGAGCCGTGGCACAACAACGAAAATAGTTTCCGTTTGCCACTACTGTTACTGAGATCGCCAGAATTAACCATTTTAAATCCTCAAACGAGTCTAGATAAAAATCTGTTTGTATAAACTCTACCATAGCTTACAGCGGTCTAGTAGTACGTTTTCCCTGGGTGGAAATCCGCAAGCGATGTAGCTGAAACATTCTGACTTAGTTGGCTTCTATATAATAATAAGGATTGATTCATCGATCTCATCTCACACCTCTTGCTAAATGGCTCCAACATCGGGCGCGAATTCCCATCCCTATGGATGTGGACGATTTGGCTTTACACTGCTGCTAATCGGTCAAATTTGCCTGCATTTGATTCAGGGCAAGACTTGCTGGCAGCGAATTTCCGAACATCTGTTCAAAACTGGGCCAGGATCGATGATTCCGGTATTATTGGTAAATGTGATGGCGGGGATGATTTTCACGATTCAGATGGCTAGGCAGCTAGAGTCACTAGGTGCTATTAATTCTGTTGGTGGGGCGTTTGCGCTGGCATTTTGCCGAGAACTGGCACCAATTTTGACAGCGAGTGTGGTGGCGGGACAAGTGGGTTCGGCATTTGCTGCAGAAATCGGTGCGATGAAAGTCACTGAGCAAATCGACGCACTGTACATGCTCAAAACCGATCCGATCGATTATCTAATTCTGCCACGAGTGATCGCCTGTGGTGCGATGGTGCCAATTTCGATCGTGTTAGGTTTAGTCTGTGGGATTGGGGGTGGCATCTTTGCCGCAGCGCAATTTTATCAAGTACCTCCGCTTGTATTTCTAGATTCAGTTCGCAGCTTTTTAAAGCCGACTGATTTAATCAATCTGGGATTCAAAGGAATCCTATTTGGCGGCGCGATTGGGTCAATTTCTTGTGGCTGGGGAATGACGACTTATGGCGGTGTCAAACAAGTTGGGGAGTCAGCTACAGCGGCGGTAGTAATATCTGGCGTGAGCATTTTTGCGATCGATCTAGCAATATCATTATTATTTGGCGATCTCCCAATGGGTACGCGGGTTTAAATTAGTGAATAGTGGATAGTGAATAGTTAAAACCGGATATAATCGAGAGACTGAGCCAGCTTACGCAACCGTCCCCATGTCCACCGAAATCCAAACCCAGCTTCAAACCGAACTCGAAATTGCCGTCGAACATCGACGCAATTTTGCGATTATTTCGCACCCTGATGCGGGTAAAACCACCCTGACAGAAAAACTCTTGCTGTACGGGGGGGCGATTCATGAAGCAGGTGCGGTGAAAGCCAGACGGGATCAGCGCAAGGCGACTTCGGACTGGATGGAAATGGAAAAACAGCGGGGGATTTCGATTACCTCGACGGTGTTGCAGTTTGAGTATCAGGGTTTTCAGGTAAATCTGCTGGATACGCCTGGACACCAAGATTTTAGTGAGGATACCTATCGGACGTTGGCGGCGGCGGATAATGCGGTGATGTTAATTGATGCAGCCAAGGGTTTGGAACCGCAAACGCGCAAGTTATTTGAAGTGTGCAAAATGCGGGAATTGCCGATTTTCACATTTGTCAATAAACTCGATCGACCTGGACGGGAACCATTAGAATTATTAGATGAGATCGAGCAGGAATTAGGCTTACAAACTTATGCGGTAAATTGGCCGATCGGTACCGGAGATCGCTTCAAAGGCGTGTTCGATCGACATCAGCGCAAAGTTCATCTATTTGAGCGAACGGCGCATGGCAAGAAGGAAGCAACCGATACAGTGATGGATCTAGACGATCCGCGCCTGAAGGAGATATTAGATCGGGAATTATTTGAGCAATTACACAGTGATTTGGAACTCCTCGATGGGGTGGGTTCAGATTTAGATCTAGAGTTGATTCATGCTGGTTATATGACCCCAGTATTCTTCGGTAGTGCGATGACCAATTTTGGGGTCGAGCTATTTTTACACTATTTCTTGGAATATGCCCTCAAGCCAGGAAATCGCAATTCTAACATCGGATCGATCGAGCCAAGTTATCCAGAGTTTTCCGGTTTTGTGTTCAAACTCCAAGCGAATATGGATCCCAAACATCGCGATCGAGTTGCCTTTATTCGGGTCTGTACTGGTAAATTTGAAAAGGATATGACCGTTAGCCACGCTCGTACAGGCAAGACTGTCCGACTATCCCGTCCACAGAAGTTATTTGCCCAAGATCGGGAATCGATCGAAGAAGCTTATCCAGGCGATGTAATCGGGCTAAATAATCCTGGGGTATTCGCGATCGGTGATACGATCTATACAGGTATGAAAAAGCTCGAGTATGAAGGAATACCCTGCTTTTCACCCGAATTATTTTCTTTCCTCCGCAATCCCAACCCATCGAAATTCAAGCAGTTTCAAAAAGGCGTAAAAGAGCTGCAAGAAGAAGGTGCTGTTCAGATTATGTACTCCGCCGATGAATCCAAACGCGACCCGATTTTAGCCGCAGTCGGACAACTGCAATTTGAAGTGGTGCAGTTTCGGATGAAGAATGAATATGGTGTGGAAACAACCTTAGAACCACTCGGTTATTCGGTGGCGCGATGGGTATTGAATGGTTGGGATGCTTTGGATAAAGTGGGACGGTTGTTTAATACTGTGACAATCAAGGATAACTGGAATCGTCCGGTATTGTTATTCAAGAATGAATGGAATGTCAATCAGTTATTGGAGGATCATCCAAGTTTGAAGCTGAGTGCAATTGCCCCAATTACGATCGGGACTTCATCAGCAAATTAACTTTAATCTAACTTACTGATGAAAGATACACTCTAATTATTCTCTGCGTTCTGGGGCGTTAGACGGTTTAGGGATGCTAGTATTTCAGGACTAAACTTATAGATATCATTTAAGTCATCAATTGGTTGTTTGATTTCTTTAGCACTATCATCCAAGAAACCAATATATTTTTGCTTGGAATTGAACCAAAGACGACAGAGAGTTTTAGTAGGTTTGCCGTCAAGACATACTCCAAAATATTTTTGGGTGTCTTTGTACTGAATTCGATTCGGGTCTATAGCTTCTCTCAAAAGAGATTTGACAATGAAAAATCCTTCTAACTCTTCCTCTGTCGTCACAATGCTATCTTCAGCTTTAATTGCATCGATAACAGGTAGTTGAGTTTTTGTGACATGATCGCTCCGATCTTCTACTTCACGTTCTATCACGGATCTCAACGTGTCTGTAATTCGATCGCTAATGAGCTGGTTTATTGAATCTTTGGTGATTTTAGTAAACTTGTCAATTACGCCTGCTATGATCCTACCTGAGTACACCTGAGATACAAAGAATTTAACAAATTCAGGAGATGGCTCCAAAAGTTGCTCAGACATAATCCGTTTAATTTCTTTTGTGTACATCAAGTTGCTGGCAGTACTTTTCAACTCACTTGAATTAAACACAGACTTGGAAAAACGTTTTAATTCAGCGACATTAGATTCTTGAATATCTTGCATATTAAATTCAAAGAAAGGCTTTGAATCCATCGCATTTGGCTTTTCTAGATCTGTGTAAAAACGGTAAATAATACCATTAGTTAAAATTCCAAACACGGCATCAGTTGAAGATAAGTATCGGTACAACTGAGAACCATGTTTTGGGTGATCTAATTCATAGCCACACCATTTACACTCAAATAGAATGACAGGCTTACCGTCAACTAAAATTGCATAATCAACCTTCTCACCTTTTAAACCGATCGCATCAGCAGTATACTCAGGACAAACTTCGGTTGGATTGAAGACATCATAGCCCAATGCACTTAGCAATGGCATAATAAAAGCATTTTTAGTAGCTTCTTCTGTCTGAATTTGATCTCGTAGTTTAGAGATTTGTTCGCTGATTTGCTTAATTCGATCGATAAAGTCCATTGTAGATACAATTATAAGATGTATGCTTAGAATGCCCTACAAGCAATGACAACTAACATGTCGTACCAAAATCGATGCTGTTGTTTGCTATTCTCGATCGATCATCTGTTGAGGAGTTTTGCCCAATCGATATGCTGTTAGAGGACTCTTGCGGATTTCGGCATCAACATAAGCAGTTAATTCCTCAAGTTGAAAGTTGAGCAGATCGAACTGACGACAAAGTGCCTTTAGTTCGCGGATAGTCTTCTTAACTATTTCAGGATCTGGAATGGGTTTATTATTCATGAGATATTTTAATTGTTTAGATCGAGTCAGATAGATATTAGTATACAGCTTAGATTTGGGCAATATTGATCGGCTATAATAGATGAATATCAGCGTAAATAATCGACACTCGATCGCTAACATTTATGGCTAACTGGGATCCAGGCAGATTTTTGAATACCGTCGGCTATTTTGGGGCAATTCCCATTTTTAGCGATGTGCAACGTTGGCTGGCGGGTGAATCAAAGGATCGATCGAGCAATGATGGAGGAAGATCTGTGGGTTTAGTGTTGGTGGTTGGGGCAAGCAGTGAAATTGGTCAATTGGTAGTCGGACAATTACTTAAAAGTGGCTATCGAGTCAGAGCAGCGATTTCAGATTTGAGTTTGGCACCATTTAGTGTGCCTGCAAATATTGAGTTTGTGCAGGTAGATTTTAACAGTTTAAATCTGTCGGATCAGATGATGACTGGAGTTCGTTCGATGATTATTTGTCCCGATCCTCAGAATGCTCTATCACCAGCAGTTTTAAATAATTTAATAGCGGCTTCAAGTAATTGTTTAGCCCCAGTTACTCAATTAGAATTGTTCGATTTTACTCAACCAGATGCCAATCTTCAGGCAACCTGGGGAGCGGTGGATGATGTGGTGATGGGCGGAGTGAGTGAGAGTGGGATTCGGTTGGCTGATGGTTTTGCGCTATTTAGTGGCAACGTTTCCACCGATAATTCTGGTGGTTTTGCTTCGGTGCGGACTCGTAATTTCGAGCCTAGTTTCAATCTCAGTAACTATCGCGGCATTGAGCTACGAGTCAAAGGCGATGGACAAAGATATAAATTATTCGTTCGGACTGAGGCGAAATGGGATGGGGTTGGTTACGCTCATTCTTTTGATACCATTGTCGATGAGTGGATCACAATTCAGGTACCATTTCAGGATTTAGTGCCAATTTTTCGAGCTAAAACTGTTAATGATGCACCACTGGACACTACTCAAATTTGTTCATTACAGTTGATGCTGAGTAAATTTGAATACGACAAAGCTTTGAATCCTTGCTTTACGCCAGGTCTATTTTCGCTTCAGATCGAATCAATTTCGGCTTATGGTGGGCAGAATGTACCGCAATTAGTGGTGATTAATTCGATCCCGCTACCAGTTGATTTAGTCCCCAATCTTCAGGCGACAAATCTACCCTATTCGATCGTCCAAGCTGGTAATCTAGATATTCAGATGGCTGCAATGATTGCAGTTAAATCACTCAGTCAGACAGAAGCCGTCGGACAGATTCTCGGACACTGAAACAATATCAGATGATTTGCGTCCGAGAGTTATGAGCCGATCACAATGATCGCGATGGTGTGCTGAAGATTAAAATGGTATTTTTCATTTGCCAATACTAAGCCAATCGGGACAGCGTATAATCGATCGGCGAACTAGAAATAGTCACCTAATTCAGACCAGCGGGATGTAGATACCATGAAACCAAGCAGCATTAATTCTGGCATCATCGCCGCATTGTGTGCGACTAGCCTCGCCATCGGGATCGGATCAGTAGGGATTGCCGTTACGCCACCTGCTAAGACTAATCCAACGATTAAAACTACTCCCTTAAAACCAGTTACGCCTGTAAGTACGCCAACTTATAATCCGCCACCCGCAAAAACTGCCAAGATCATCCCGCTGGTTGCCGTACCCACGTTGACTCCAACCACGCTTAAAAGCTTCACCAATCTCTATGGAGAGATATTGGCGGTTAAATTTACCCCAAATCAGCAGCAAATAATTCAGCAGCGGTTGAATAGAGAGTGGATGACAAATCTAGGGTTGCGAAATACCGTAACCAAGACTATGGCGATGGAACCGCAAATTCTCCGTGGGACTCCAGCAGAGCGGAGTCAGATCCAAGCTACATTAGTTGGAGACCTGCGGCAACAGGTGCTAGATGGCGATAGAGATGCACTCTGGCTAGTTTCGTTCTATGATGCCTCGCCCAAAAATTGGCTAGCACCAGGCAAGCCGCCGTTAACCCAAATGACTACTGATATCAGTGCCGATGCCCTGTGTTTCATGGTCAATGAAGTTATGGGTAAACCAGTAGTAACAAATGATAGTAGACTCAAAAATGCGATCGCAACTAAGCTCACGGCTGAATATGCAAATATACCCGCCAATACCAAACAAGAACTATCCAGACTTCCCTCTGCTTGGTTAACATTCAAAGAAAATGATTGGGCGCGGCGCGGTAATGATTTCCGCGAACAAATGCGGGTTCATTGGGGCAAAAACCTCGAAGCTTATATTCCTGAGCTGAAAGAAATAAATAAACTCAGAGGCGATCGATTAGCAAAACTTAAAGCCGATCCTAACATTCAATGGGATCGAAGTAACTCCATTCAACGTCAAGCTGCATTACAAAAGTCTGAGCTAGATTTTCAGGCTAGCATTCGCACTCTGCCACCAACGAAAACACTTCAGTTAAACAACTATATTACTACAATGGAGGTCGCTAGCTCGATCGGCAATTCACCAACTCGCTATCCATTAAGATTAAAAATAAAATAGTTTAATTAGTGAATAGTGGATAGTGGATAGTTTTCCCATCATTATTCCAACGCTCGCAACTCCCAACTCCCAACTCCCAACTTTTCATGCGTATTCTTGTCACAGGTGCTAGTGGTTGCGTCGGTCATTATGTTAGTGAAACACTAATTCAAAATACCGATCATGAACTATTTTTGCTCGTTCGCAACCCCGCCAAACTAACAGTAGATATCACAGCCCGCCCTGGTATTCATGTGATCACCGCAGACATGATGAAAATCGAACACCAAGCGGAATTACTCAAAACTATCAATGTTGCAGTTCTCACCGCCGCAGGCTGGGGTGGACAGGAAGCCTTTGATATTAACTATACCAAAACTCATATCTTGTTTGATTTACTCGATCCTCAAGTCTGTGAGCAAGTCATCTATTTTTCCACAGCCAGCGTACTCGATCGAAATGGGAAATTATTAGCAGAAGCAGGTAAAATTGGGACAGATTATATTATGTCTAAACATCAGTGTTTAGATAAAATCACTCAGGCAGCAACTAATCCAGATCAGTCTAATCGTATCGCCTCAAAAATCACTACAGTTTTCCCCACACTAGTTCTTGGTGGAGATGAGACAAAACCCTATTCTTTTCTCTCCGCTGACTTACCCAGTGTCACCAAATATGTGGGACTGTTGCAATTTTTCACTGCTGACATGAGCTTCAATTTTATCCATGCAAAAGATATCGCTGAAGTAATCAGACATCTGATTGCTCATCCTGAAATTGCCGATAAGTTTAATCGACGGATAGTTTTGGGTAATCAAGTAATTAGTGGTGATGCTGGTATCAAAGAAATTTGTGGCTACTTTGGTAAGAAAAGCTTGTTTCAGATTAACTTATCAAATACTATCGCTAATTTCTTTATCAAAGTATTTAAGATTCAAATGGCTGAATGGGATCGATTTTGCCTGAATTATCGCCATCTTAGCCACGCAAATGCAGTTAGTCCAGCTACCTTTGGATTGGCTACTTATGCCCCAACGATTACGGAAATCTTTCGCACTCGTGGATTGTGAAATAGTTGCTTGTTAGCCTATGATCTATTTAGTGAGCAATTTCTCGATTCTAGCGATCGTTTCCGATTGAGCTTGGACTAATCTATAAAGATCGGCAATCTCTTTTACTATGAGCAAATCTAACTTTTCATGGAGTAATTCTATTTCCATTTCTGCCTTAATATCACAGTCTAAATCCTGTTGAGCATTTTCTCGATCGATCGTTGATTGTCGATTTTGACTCATGAGAATAAATGGAGTCGCGTATGCTGCTTGGAAGCTCAACGCAAGATTAAGTAAAATAAACGGATATGGATCCCACCGAGAGATCCAAGCTGTAATATTTAGAATAATCCAAATAGTTAGTAAGCAACTTTGAATGATAATAAATCGCCACGAGCCAACGATATCGGTGACGATATCAGCAATCTTATCTCCTCGTGAAGACGAGCGTAAGATATTAGATCTAGCAGGTTGAAGTGATCTTAAATATGCGAGACGTTCTAGATCTGCACTGGTAAGCTGAGGTGATTTAATGAGTGGCTGAGAATCCATAAATACAAACCTCAAGAATTAGTTAATCGGATGATTTGATCACTTCAGATCTAGTAAACCTTGCTCTTTCAACTTAGGACTAAAGCGAATTTCTGTCTTGACACCACGCTGTTGCAGTTTAACAAGAATAGTCTCCTCTACCCGTCTAGCAACTTGCTTGAGCAGCTTGATTTGGGCTAAACCATCTAAGTCATCAAAGCTGTCACTTTCGGCTGCTGTCATGGCATGATTGGTCGAGATCGGATCCAACCACACCGATTTAGCTTCAGCATTTCCAGTTGGAGTACTCCCATTCTCAGCAACCCACGCTGACTGAACACCTTCGAGAAATGTGCGATTGGGCTTATCGATCGTGGTAGCCTTGACCCAATAACAATGTTCTGGTTGTCTGACTAAGTGCTGTTTGAGACTCAGATAAATATCCCGTGAATAGCCAACAAATTGTAAGATTTGAGCCTGATCAAAAATAGCGTAAATACCAATCTGATTTTGGAGTTGTTCAGGTAATTCTCCAGCATCATTAATGTATGGTAGAAACTCCAAGCTATCTAAACTGGGAAGATCGCTAGTCAATGACATAATTAGTTGGGAGTTGGGAGTTGGGAGAATAGTCTAAACCTAAATGAATTTTTGATAAATTGCACATAACCGACTTGGTTGAAAAATTTTCGCAGCAAACATGAAATTGGGCGGTACGTTGATAATTAGATGTGCTGGTGATTGATGATATTGCTCCAACTCAGCAGGCATTCCTTTTGGGGTACCTGGGCTGTAGGGAACAGGTTGAAATAATATTTCAGTGAATGTGACTGTTTCAGATTTGGCTTGTTCGGCTACTTGCTGAAGAAATTTTTCACCAGTTAGTAAACCAAATAAGATTGCCTGTACTTCTGGCTCTAGGCTAAAACTACCATCAAAGTTCTCAATTACTTTTATTTTCATCGGCAGGTAGTTTAGGTAAAATCGATGTTTTAGAACTAATAACTATGGATATTGCGTGGGAATTATTCTCTAGATATAACGATCCTATGTGAGAATCTTAACCCCTATATCCCGTAGTGGGCACTGCCCACCATCAAATTTAATACTTATAATGCGAAATGTATAGGTGCTTATTAAAGTGTAAATGGTGGGCCGTGCCCACCCTACATCTGGATTTTACTTCTAACAAGAAGTGTATTAGTGCCCACGATACATAATTAAAGTTTAGATTTGCTTAGAAATAACTAAATCTAAACCTTCGTAATGTCCTTTTCTTTCTCAGCTAATACCTGTTCAACTTTAGCTCCATACTTATCAGTTAGTTTCTGAATTTTGTCTTGGAGATCTTTCGATTCATCTTCAGATATTTCACTAGCTTTCTCTTGTTTCTTAACGAAATCGATCGCGTCGCGGCGAATATTTCGGACAGAAACCTTACCTTCTTCGGCGTATTTACCAGCCTGCTTGACAAACTCCTTGCGACGTTCGCCAGTTAGGGGTGGAATATTCAGCCGAATTGTTGAACCATCGTTATTGGGAGTCAAGCCAATATCTGATAGGGATAGTGCTTTCTCGATCGTCCCCATACTGCTACGATCGAATGGTTGAATCGTAATCGTCGTCGAGTCAGGTGTCCCAATATTCGCCAGTGATTTTAACGGTGTGGGGGTACCATAATAATCGATCGTCACTCGATCGAGCAAACTAGCACTCGCTCTTCCAGTCCGAATCGTATTAAACGATCTTTGGACTGACTCTACCGCTTTCTGCATATGACCTTCAACATCAGCAAATTTCACAAGAACCTCCTACATAAGTACCAACTTTTTCACCCGCTACCACTCGCTGAATATTTCCTCGTTCGAGCAAATTGAAGACGATAATCGGAATATTATTCTCGCGACACATAGCAATCGCTGTAGTATCCATTACCCGTAAATCCTGATTTAACACATGGGTGAAAGTCAGACTTTCAAACCGCTTTGCATCAGGATTGAGATTAGGGTCTGAATCATAGATCCCATCAACTTTAGTAGCTTTGAAAATCACATTAGCATCGATCTCAGCCGCTCTAAGGGCAGCCGCAGTATCAGTCGTAAAGAACGGATTACCAGATCCCGCCCCAAATACCACTACCCGACCTTTTTCAAGGTGACGAATTGCCCGTCGCCGAATATATGGTTCAGCGACTTCCTGCATCGCGATGGCTGTCTGGACTCTGGTTTGGACACCTTTTTGTTCAAGTGCGTCCTGGAGAGCCATTGCATTCATGACAGTAGCAATCATCCCCATATAGTCAGCAGTGGCTCGATCCATGCCTTTTGCAGACGCTTTGACTCCACGGAAGATATTTCCGCCACCAACGACGATGGCAACCTGAACACCACTGGCGACGACTTCAGATACTTCTTGCGCGACGGCTTGGACAATCGTTGGATCGATGCCATAGCCGAGATCGCCCATTAGGGCTTCCCCACTCAACTTGAGCAACACCCGCTGGTAAGTCGTCCCCATGCTATTTATCTTCTTAACTCAAAATTTTCCCAAGTATACAATACCAGTAAATGGCGATCGAATGTCGGAAATGATAGGTTTTGCGGCAATCCCCAGTTCAAAAATCCTGAACAAAAAATATTTTTGCAAAATGGTATGAAAAAGGTGAGCAAATGCCCACCTTAAAAAATCTAAATTTAACAACTAAAGCCTGAAGTCTAATTATTATTAGCGTTAAACTCACGGAAAGTCTGATAGAATTCGTTCTCTTCGTAGATATGACATTTATCAGTAATCTCTTTCATCATTTCCCAAGTGAACTTGCGTTCCTTGATGTATTCACCCCATTGATCCTTAATGATGGCGTGAGCTTCACGCAAGCGGTAAGAAGGAATAGCGGTGGAAACATGATGCGGTACATGGACATTGATATCGTGACAGAGGAACTCAACCCAAGCTGGATAGTCACAATGCACAGTACCAGATAACTGAGCAATGGCTTCATTCCACTCGCCTTCAGGGTTGAACGGAATATCTGCGGCAGTATGATGAACGATCGTAAAGGTGCTCATCCAGAAGTGATATACCAACCAAGGTAGTAACCAAAACTTGACAAATCCCCAGATCCCTAGAGTCCCAAGCATGACTGGAAAGATCACGGCTGCGCCGATAATTACAAACAAGGCAGAGAATTTGACATCATCTCTGGTTTTGCCTGCGGGAAACTTGCGCCAATCAAAGTGGACTGCGGCCCAGTGGGGCAATGATGCGATCCACCACAACCGACCACGCATCGCTTGATAGACTACTTGCAGCCAAGCTGGGGCACCAGCATAGGCTTCAGGTCGCCACGGTTGCCAAGCATTGTCCACGTCCATTTTGTTGGTGTGTTTGTGATGCTTTGCATGTCCATACCGCCAGCCGTGGAAAGGATAAATCAGCGTCAACATGAACAGATGACCGACGATATCATTGACCTTGCGGCTATTTGAAAAGGAGCGGTGGGCACAGTCATGTCCGATCACAAAGCAGCCAGTCATTGCTGTACCTGTAAATATCCATGCCAGGGGGAGGAGATACCAGGGTGAGTAGGCGATTGCGACCATCCCTAAGGTGACAGCAACGATTGTTTTAACCGTCATCAGGAAAGCTTTGGTGTTGTCTTTTGCAAAGACTTCTTTTGGTAAAGATTGAACAATATGTTTGAGTTTAATCTTCGGGGACAGCGCGGTGGCTGTATTCGACTCGATCGATAAAGTCATGTAGCGGGTTAGATCTCCAAGAATTATAAAGCACCGTTGCTGCTACTGCCAATTAGACACCGCACTATCTCCCTGCTGGGATGCTCCGCCAACGGCAGATCGGTGGTAATTATTAATTTGTAGCCTAGTTAGGTACCGTTATGTTAACAATCATTAATATTTATATTACCTTAGTCTGCGATTAGCGGCTAGTCAGTCGATCCCCAAGTTTTAAGATTTATTTACGAGATCTAGTTACGCATGAACTAATTTGGGGATCAATCGATCGAGAATTTGTTTCAATACCATTGCTGTCCAGTCGATATCAGCGGCTGTGGTACTTTTACCGAGGGTAATGCGGATTCCTCCTACCGCATCAGTTTGGCTATACCCCATCGCCACAAGAATCGGGCTGGGTGTAAGTTTGCCACTGGCGCAAGCGGCTCCAGCACTGATGCCGATCCCCGCTAAGTTGAGGTGGCGGACAATGGTTTTGCCTGTAATTGGTTCTGATTGATGAGAGCGGGGCAGATTGAGGCAAAAGCTGAGGTGATGGGGGAGCCGATGCAGGAGATTTCCGGTGGGGATCAGGGTAGGACAGTCAGCGAGGAGAGTAAATAATCGATCGCGTAATCCGATCAATCGGATATTTTCTGTGACCAATTCATCGCTAGCTAATTCAGCCGCAATCCCAAATCCAGCGATTTGGGGTACAGCTTGGGTACCAGATCTTTGCCCCATTTCTTGGCCGCCACCAGCGAGGAGGGGGATAAGTTCAATCCCTGGGCGAATGTATAATGCACCCGTACCTTGAGGCCCATAGAGCTTGTGGCTAGAAATCGAGAGCAGATCGATCCCTAGTTGCTGGACATCGATCGCAATTCTACCAGCAGCTTGGACGGCATCGGTATGGAAATAAACTTGATACTTGTGGCAGATAGCGGCTAATTCAGCGATCGGTTGGATGGTGCCAACTTCGCTTTGACCATAGATAATCGATACCAGTACGGTATTTGGACGAATTGCGAGGTCGAGATCGTCGGGATTTATGCTGCCTGATCGATCGACTGCTAATCTTGTTACTTGCCAGCCTTGATGTTCTAACCACCGAACTGGGGCACTAATTGAGGAATGTTCGACACTAGAAATAATCAAATGTTGGGGGGTATCATACAGATTTGCTACCCCCATAATTGCTTGATTATTAGCTTCAGTTCCGCCAGATGTGAAAGCAATTGCATCAGGATTAGCATTGATCAATGCTGCTACTTGAAATCTGGCTTGTTCGATCGCTGTAGAAGCCCGTTCACCCCATTGATGAATACTCGAAGGATTGCCCCATCCTGACGTGAGGACTTGGTGCATAGTATTAATCGCTTCAACGCGAGTCGGCGTTGTCGCACTATGGTCTAAATAAATCTGCATAGACTCAGGTTCGTAATTAATTGTTTAGTCAATTTTGGTGTTGTAGAGAAAGGGAATTAAGGTTGTTAAGTCGGGTCTTAGATTCTATTCTAGCAAAACCCCTATCCCCTATTCTCTCTCTAGCTACCTGGTTTACAGATATTATAGTCTTCATGTGATAGCACTTCTTTTGGTTGGAGAATGCCATCTCGCTCAAAGCACAACATCCGATAATTGCGGGTCACGGGAATGCTAATCACTAATCGATTGTGGCGCAGCCTTTTGCCGCCAAATTCTCGATAGTTGCGACGATCTTGTAGCCCAATAATAATATTTCTAGCTTTTAAAACCACATGTGATGGTAAGCTCTTGAGATCGATCGGATCGAAGGCAAAACTATCATGCCAAGTCCGTTTTTTCTCTTTCTTTTCGTTTACATCTACTTCTTCTTGAAGGCAACGATGACAAATTTGCCCGTAGCCTTTATGACCGCATTGAAACATTTTCCGATGTCTGCTCATGATATATTCCTCGATGTCTTATATAGTTCGTAAAAATGGTAAGTAAGCAGTTACAAATTAGCTGCATGGAAATTTAAGCAATGAAGTTAGATCCTACCGTTCTAGCTCGTTGAGATCCCAATCAAACAAATTTTAATTAGACCTTACTGCTAGCTAGCATTATCGTTGGTTTCACCATCAGACTAACGCGCACCTTGTCGATCGAAACAAGAGCGTCAATCTTCAATATTAGAAGTTTATGGCTATTTACCAAGTGATCTTTGACAACACTTGCGTAATAAATGATACAATCAAGTACGTAAGTCTTAACCAAGTATTAGCGATCGGGTGTGTCATAGGTCATTACTAGATTAGTAGTGAGTAATCAATTCATAGTCTAGCATTCATAGTTTTGGGTTTTTTCTGTGAAATTCCGACAAGTTAGTGGTGCTTTTGGCACGTCACACTCCTCGCTCCTATCTAGTTTAGCTCTTGGAAGCATTTGTGTTGCTCTTTTTGGTGGATATTTATTTTGGTCGCGTCCTCAAGGCCTTACACCGAAACGCTTACCAGCTTTACCGCAGGATGAATTAATTCAAGTTTATTTTAACCACGATCGATCGGTAAACTTTACAGAACTTTATCGCCAGAAAACTAGGCCAGGTATGGATTTGGGTGCTAAGTTAATTGAAACAATCAATTCCGCCCAATCACAGATTGATATAGCCGTACAAGAGTTTCAGTTGCCCCAGATCGCCCAAGCTCTAGTGGCCAAATCAGCAGCAGGGATCAAGATTAGAGTAGTTCTAGAACACAACTACAGTCGCTCACGGAGTGAATTAACCACGGCAGAAGTTGAAGGATTGACTGTAAGAGATCGAGACCGTTATCAAGAATATCAAAATTTAGTCGATATCGACAAAGATGGAATTCTGAGTTCGGCGGAAATCAACCAACGCGACGCGCTGATAATCTTGCGAAATGCCCGAATTCCGATCCTGGATGATACTGCTGATGGCTCTAAAGGGAGTGGATTGATGCACCACAAATTTATGGTGGTAGATGGCCATCAAGTGATTGTCACATCCGCAAACTGGACAATGAGCGACATTTATGGCGATCTCAGACATCCAGATAGTGAGGGCAATCAGAATAATCTGGTACAAATAGAAAGCAAGGATTTGGCAGCAGTATTCCTGAATGAATTTAATCTGATGTGGGGTGATGGCAACACAGCCAACCAGATCAGCCAATTTAAGACACGCAAACCTGCTCGACCACCTATTGAGGTATTAGTTGGTAAAACGCGGGTACTCGTCCAATTTTCGCCCACTTCCAAGCAGCAGGAGTGGTCTGATAGTAGTAATGGATCGATCGGTAAATTACTCCAAGCTAGTCAGCAACAAGTTGATTTTGCCCTATTTGTGTTTTCGGAACCTAGATTGGGCAGTATCTTGCAATCTCAATCTCAGCGAAGCGTAAAGGTGCGGGGACTGATTGATCGCCAGTTTGCCTATCGCAACTATAGTTCAGGACTGTCACTGATGGGAGTAGATCCCAATCATATTTGTCAGGGAGGCGGAACTAACTTGGCTCCATTGGCGACAATTGGTGTACCAACTTTGCCCCAGGGCGATTTACTGCACCACAAATTTGCGATCGTCGATCGACAAACGGTAATTACTGGCTCTCATAATTGGTCAAATGCTGCGAATTATAATAATGATGAGACACTATTAGTTATTCAAGACAATCCAACTGTAGCTGCACACTTCAATCGTGAGTTCGATCGGCTGTACGAAAGGGTTGTCATTGGTATTCCGGCAAAGTTAAAAAATACCCAATGCTAAATCAGTTAATTAATTGATAATTGATAATTGATAGTTTAATAGAGGTTGAATGCTGTTATCTCAAATTCCTGGTGGCACAGCTACACTGACTCAAGTGATGTCAGATGATATTGGTCGGATTGCCTGGAATACTTTTCTGGCATTAGTTCCGCTCACACTGAGCTTCTTTCTATTTAATAAACCTCGATCGAGATTATTCTGCTGGAGTACCTATGTTTTATTAGGGCTGAGTTTTATTGTTGGAATCAAGAAATATAATAATGGTGACTTTCTCGAAGCGATCAAAAGGGTAACAATTTCGCTGTGGGGTGTGAGGTTAATTTTTATCGCTATCTCGATTGTTTTGATTATGGTCTTGATTGTGATCGATCGGCGATCTCGACTCCACTCAGGTAGAGAGCGATCATTCTTTTGGTGGATGGGAGTACTTTTGTTTATCGCTATTTTACCCAATGCACCGTATATTTTGACCGATATTATTCACTTTTATGATGCAGTACGGGCGATTAGTTCTGTCTGGACGATTACGTTGATAATCGTGCCTATTTATATACTATTTATCGGTATTGGCTGGTTTGCTTACGTATTTTCGCTGGTCAATATTCGCCAATACATGAGCAAAAACCAGCTTCAATCCTATATTAACATCACAGAATTTACCCTGCATGGATTGTGTGCGGTCGGCATTTATATTGGCAGGTTTATCAGATTTAATAGTTGGAGTCTAGTCACCAAACCTAAGCAGTTTCTCCAAGTACTCCCAGGAGAATTGATCGGCAAATTTCCACTAGTAGTAATCCTACTAACATTTTTAATTATTACAGTTTTATATGCGATCTCCAAACCCTTAATCCAGAATTCATCAATGTATATTGATCGATATAACTAGGATTAGAGCGCGGGGAACGAAAAACAGCTTAATTTATTCTCGCATTTTGACTAGTGCATCTTTAACAGTTGCGGGTAATTGACGCATGATTTTACCCTTTTCTCGATCGACAGCTACTAGCGTCACCATACCCGTTAGATAAATAGTCGATCGATCTAGTGATTGAATCTCATATTCCCAGACGATTCGCACACCTTCCATATCGATTGTCCGAGTTTTGACGATCGCTGATTCACCCATGCGGAGCGCACTGCGATACCTGACTGACAAATCTACCACAGGTAAATCGCAACCCATCGCCACCAAATCAGCGAAATCGATGCCGATCGATTTTAGACAGGCTACTCGTGCTTCTTCCATCCAGGTGAGGTAGGTACCATGCCAGACGACGCCGCCATAATCAGTATGGTGGGGATAGACGACAATCGGGTATTCAAACCAATTGGCTGATATAGCTTGATAGCTCAATTTCTCGATCGCTCTATCAGAGTCAGTTTGAGCGCGAATATCGGTGGGTTCTGGCATAATGGGTAATCTCAGAGGAGCGATGCGGACTCCAGATATTGTGCGTTATCTTAGCTAGATATATTATTTAGCCAAGATATGAATATCCGTCGGATTGCTGCACTTATTTGGTGGCTAGTCGTAATTGTATCCAGCAATACGATCGTGATTATACCAAATGCTGGAGCTTCGCCTACAGCCCAGAGCGATATTAGCTTTACCACTTCACAGCAAGGCATCCTCAAACAGTTAAAAGCTGCAAAAATTGTCTATCTGGGTGAAACTCATGATAGTGAATCAGATCACCAACAGCAACTAGCAATTATCCAAGCATTATTTAAGCATAAACCGCAGCTAGCGATCGGGATGGAGATGTTTCAAAGTCAGATGCAGCCGTTACTCGATCGATATTTAGCAGGTAAGATTACGGCGACTGAGTTGTGCGAGCAGTCAGAATTTGACAAACGCTGGGGCTATCCGTGGGCATACTATCTACCGATCCTAGAATTTGCCAAGGCTAATCGTTTGCCTGTGATTGCCCTCAATACACCTGGAGAAATCGCGCGAAAGGTGGCGAAAAAAGGGCTGGAGAGCCTGACTAGAGACGAGCTTAAATCAATCCCCCCGCTGACTGAGATCGATCGCCGTAACCTTAAGTATCAGCAGATGATTTTGGATAGTTATCAGCAACATGCCGGAATTGTCTCAATTGCTAGCAAAAGTTTCGATAGATTTTACACCACCCAACTACTATGGGATGAGACGATGGCGGCAAATACGGCTAATTTTGCTAAACAGAATCCCAATTATCAAACGATCGTCTTAGCAGGTAGCTCCCATATCATCTATGGCTATGGTATTCCCGATCGAGTATTACGACGATTAAACCAACCAAAGTCGATCCAGAAAACAGTATTACTCAGTGTCGATCGAGACTTACCACAGTCAGAATTAGCCGATTTTATCTGGAATAAAAATTAAAAATCCCAGTAAATTTATTTCCTACACTAAAAATTCAACAATCTCCTAAAGTTACTAAATTATTTAATAATTTGTGCGATTTTGCAACAACAACTGCTATCATGATAGAT
>CASBPY010000284.1 GCA_949127675.1 Synechococcales cyanobacterium PMM_0072 | reverse complement strand
GACCGGAGCAGCTACACCGATCGCATAACTAAGTTGAATCTCACACTTCGTCGCTAAACCAGCAGCCACAACGTTTTTGGCAACGTGACGACAGGCATAAGCAGCAGATCGATCGACCTTGGTAGGATCTTTACCGGAGAAAGCACCGCCGCCATGACGGGAATAACCGCCATAGGTATCGACAATAATTTTACGTCCAGTTAGACCAGCATCACCTTGAGGACCACCGATCACAAATTTACCCGTTGGATTGACGAGGAAATGAGTTTTATCATCTGGCTTGATTTCTAAATCTGCAAAGACAGGGAGGACAACTGCTGTCCAGAGATCGGCTTTGATTTTAGCCAATACGCCAGCATCATCGGTAATATCCCCAATTGCCGCATCGTGTTGAGTCGAGATCAGGATCGTATCGATCGCAACAGGCACGCCATTTTTGTACTCAACTGTGATTTGAGTTTTGCCATCAGGACGGAGATAAGGCAGATCTCCAGTCTTCCGTACCGCCGCCAATCGCCGCGCCACCCGATGTGCCAAGCTGATTGGTAAGGGCATTAATTCGGGTGTTTCGTTACAAGCATACCCGAACATAATTCCTTGATCTCCGGCACCAGTTTGGTCGAAGATATCAGTGCTATCATCACGATTTTCTTGCGCGGCATTCACACCTTGGGCAATATCTGGAGATTGTTGATCCAAGGCAATCAGCACGGAGGCACTATTTGCCGAAAATCCATTGTCAGCGTTGGTATAGCCGATTTCCGCGATTTTCTTTCGCGCCAATTCAATATAATTGACAGTTGCTTTGGTAGTGATCTCACCAGTGATCAAGACGAGTCCGGTATTGACTACGACTTCGGCTGCGACCCGACTGTAGGGGTCTTGAGCCAGCAGTGCATCCAAAATTGTGTCAGAGATCTGATCACAAATTTTATCAGGGTGTCCTTCCGTCACGGATTCCGATGTAAAAAGATATCTACGAGACAAGTAACAATCCTCCTTCTAGTACTGGCTAATGTTAGCCTATATATTCACACAATACCTGCAACTAAATTTAGAATTTTACTATCCTGTCTTTAATGTGCTAGTACGTGGGGTAGCTGCTATTACAATCTATACTAAAACTGACCAAAGGAGAATCGAAAATTGTTGACGCTTGGGGTAAATATCGATCATGTTGCCACGATTCGGCAGGCTAGACGCACCGTAGAACCAGATCCGATCGCGGCGGCAGTATTGGCAGAACTGGCTGGGGCTGAGGGAATCACCGCGCATCTTCGCGAAGATCGCAGGCATATGCAGGATCGAGATATTCGGCTGCTGCGCGAGACTGTCCGTACCCGTCTAAATCTGGAAATGGCGGCAACCGCAGAGATGGTGCAAATAGCACTGGAAGTCAAACCTGACTATGTGACACTCGTACCCGAAAAGCGGGAAGAAGTCACCACTGAAGGGGGACTAGATATCGCCGGACAACTCGATCGAATGAAATCAGTGGTAGATACATTACAATCTGCTGGGATTCCAGTCAGTCTATTTATCGATCCAGAACCTGCCCAAATTACCGCTTCAGCCCAGGTAAAAGCAAAATTTATCGAATTGCACACCGGACGCTATGCAGAAGCCAAGGATCCGATCCTCGTGGCAAAAGAGCTAGGCAATTTAGCGACGGGTTGTGAATTGGCAATTGCGGCGGGATTACGGGTAAATGCCGGACATGGACTGACTTATTGGAATGTGCGGCCGATCGCCTGTTTACCAGGTATGGAAGAATTGAATATCGGTCATAGTATCATCAGTCGATCGGTACTTGTCGGGATCGATCGAGCCATCCGTGAAATGAAAGCTGCCATGTTCGGCGTTAATATCTAATTTTATAGCGTAGGTTTGGTTGAAGAATGTTGTCGTTAGCGGAGCGTTTCCCCTAGCAATAGCCTCTCCTTCAGGAAACAACCCAACATTTTTGGAGTGTTGGGTTTCATTCTTCAACCCAACCTACAAATCTATTCCAATGCACCATTCACCATCCACTATCCACCATTCACTATGCAAACTTATTACTACCTAGTCGCCAGTCATAAATTCCTCAGAGAAGAAGAAGATCTCAATGAAGTATTTGCCGAGCGTACTCGTAATTATCAGGAACAAGGCAAAGAAATTGATTTCTGGTTGATCGATCGACCTGCGTTCCTGGAGACACCAGAATTGGCTAGTGTCAAAGCAAAAATTCCTCAGCCTGCGACTGGAGTTGTTTCGACAAATAAGCAATTTATCACTTGGCTAAAACTGCGATTGGAGTTTGTTGCAACGGGCGAATTTCAAGCTCCTTCTCCAACCATTCCTGATCCAATTGGCATTTTGACTGCGGTTTAGTTTAACCATAATAACAACATAGATCTAAGGGTACCCATGAAGGGCACCCCTACACAACTATCTGTAGGGGTGCCCTTCATGGGTACCCTTGATTTTCGCAGTAATATTAATCTAATAAACCGGATATTAGCGATCGATTTTCACTTCTAGCGATCGAGGACGATATGCCAAAACAAAATCTCTGACACGGCGATAATCCTGTTTTGTGGTCAGTCCCACACAACCAGATGTACCATCTTCTTTTCTATCTTTATTAAAACTAGGATCCCAATGAATACCCAAAGCACTTCTAGTCATGCGAGAACTAAATCCAGGTTTGGGGAAAATCGGAATCATCGTACCACCAACTTCTCGAATAGTACCAGCTACAACTCCAGCTACAACTGAATAAGATCCATCAGGTAAAGGCGCGTGGGTTTGTGTTTGATAACGATTTCTATTTTGAGTAAAGGCTCTGCCACTTACTGCATTGAGTTGAAATATTTTACCACTAGATCGGCTCCGATAAGCCGTTAATTTATAGATCGGATTGTTGAATCTATTCTTAGGATTGCTAGTATTTCTACTTAGGACTAAGCATGGGAAGGCCTTACAAGAAGGTGATTTTATTCTAGCATCAGCAACGGAGTTAACATCACCAATACCTATTAATAAAGCTGCTGCACTTAGTCCGATAATTAGAACTTGACGCATATATTTGTGGTTAGAAGAAGCTATCTCGCTATTCTAAGTATTCCCAAATTTTAGTCAGATGCTCGAATGTCTCGATCGAGAATTACCTAATTTATGATTTCCTGCATCAGTAGGAAGTTTGGAAATCGATTTTATGATCTGGCTAGAGCTGAATCTAAATAACCCTTTTGTTCGAGTTTCCACTGTTTAGGCATATTAGCTTTGGTAATACTAACGATCGCAGGTTTGAATAGAGTAAAATTGGTACAATCATTTGCCCCATCAAATAGTAATGCTAGTAACTCTAGACATTTACTATAATTGGGAAAATCCATTTTAGGGACTAAATAGTGAGTACTATGATCGAATGGTACAATCCAATAGTGCCCAACATTATCTTCGATAAGTTCAATTATACCACTATTGCTTCTTCTCAAATTTGCAGTTGAAACCATATAAGATCGCAAGAAATTTTTCTCGCCAGAATTATATAAACTAGCAAAAGGCGATAATGGCTTATTTACAACTGGTTTGCGAGTACCCTGAGTCGATAATATCTGTGGCGAGACTGAATCTAAAGAGACGATCTCACCATCAATTGTTTCTACCTGTGTTTGTATTTTATCAATCTCTTGAGATATCAATATTTTCACACTAGCTATCAAGTCTCGCTGGCTCTTTTCTTGTTGGCGTTGATAACTTTGATAATCAGTTTTAAGTCTTTCTAATTCAACTTTTAGTGAGACTATTTCTCGATCTTGGCGAGTAGATTGATCGCTAGATTCAGCTAATTGAGTCGTGAGTGCTAATATCTCCTGTTGTTTTGTTGCTAACTGTTCGACAATTTTAGTAACTATTGGCTGTAATTGTGATTGTTTATCTACTAGAGTATTTGAGTCAGCTTTTACAGTGCTTTGTTCGATCTGTAAGATTCGATCGTTTAATTTTACTAGCTTTTCGACTAAATTCTCAATTATATTAGTTGTAATAGCTGATTGCTTATTTTGAGTATTAGTCAGCTTACCTCGCTCTAGCAATTTCCACGTCAGTGGTTCAACAATTGGTAAGATTTGGACTAGTGCAGGGATAACTAAAACACAGTTATTATTGCTATGATTAGGGATAAGATTTCGATCAAAGCTAATATCTAGCGATTGCATTCGATCGAGTGATAATCCTTTCAATGGATTGGGTACTAACCATCCTTGTTCTGGAGCTGCTTGAATCGGAATGATCCAATAGTTTCCCCGTACTAAACGGTGAAAGATAATCTCATTAGTTTGACGGTTATAACTATCCTCAGTAAGAGTAACATCGATCGCGTAAGCCGCCAATAAATGCGGTAGATCGTTGTATAATTCGATAAATTTATCCTGCTGTAAATCTAGGATCGGTGGAATAGAAGCAATTACCTGATCGAAGATTTGGGTGACAGGTTGAAGATTAACAGGTAGCTCTCCGCGAGTGAGTGAGGAGACAAGATTATTTAGATAAACTTCTAATTGTTGAATTTGTCTAGCGACGGTAGGAACTTCTGTCATTGTCAAATCAAATATCGATCTAACTCTATAATGCCCAAATTTGAGTCATTTTAGCTAAATCTAGTGATCCTATTATTCCACGGATTTTACAGGCAAATTCTGAATTTGAGCCGCAAACCACATCGCAACATTGCCATTATCATCATCCATCCGTTCTAATGTTTGATCTAATAACTCAATGGGTAATCCTAACAGCGCGACAGATTCGATACATTCTTGATATTTACCATCCATTAATCGAAAAGCCAGTACCCGTTTGCCGCGTACATCAACTACCCAATATTCAGGAATCTCTAATTTTAGATATAGTTGTTTCTTTTCGTCCAAATCGCTCGCTAAAGTGGTATCAGCAATCTCAACGGCTAAATCTGGCACCCGCCACTTAGTTAAGTTGACTCGACGAGGTTCACCGGATTGATATCTGGGAGCATTACCGCCGATATATACAACTTCATCTGGAGCAGCTCCTTGATGGTTAGGCTTTTCTAGCACACAGCCACCCAGAAAATCGAATTTGACATCTCCTTGTTTAATAAACCAGCTATACAAGATCATCGTAAATAGCTTGTTAAATCGTGAATGGTTGATACCTTCGTTACCCATATCTTCGATCCACATTGCTCCACAGTTAAAAAAAACGCACTCTAACTCGCTCTGAGGGTGTTCGACACGGTAGAGATACTCTTCCCAAGTAGCCTGTCGATTGGCGACAACAGGTGCTGAGGCGGTGATAATAGCAGTCATGGGCGATTACCTCTGAATCTGATGCTCTAGGTACTTTGATTTTAGCGCAGACTTTCGGGAGTTATAAAAATACCAGTTCGCCTTGCTGTTGCAGCCGCCATGTTTGGGGATTAGTATTAGGATCGATCGATACTATCGCTGGTTTGATTAATTGAATTTTTTGATAATCAGGAGTATAGTTATGCCCTTCAAAGATTGTACTGGTGGTAGTGTAGCTATGCTGATTGATATACTTACCTTCTACAGGTACTAGATAGTTATCGTCGCCAAAATTAAATATCCAATAGTTTCCGCGATTAGTTTCTTCCAAGACAACATTTTTTTCTTCGCTACCACGATTAGAGTTAATAGAATCTTTAGTAATATTTGCTACTTTAACTTGGTATTTAATTGCAAATTCTTTAGGATTGTGATAATATTCTGAAACTATTTCTTGATGAATTTTTGGTAGCTCAGGTATTGCCGAGTTATTTTTTTCTTGATTAATAGAAATAAGTTCTGTTT
>CASBPY010000283.1 GCA_949127675.1 Synechococcales cyanobacterium PMM_0072 | reverse complement strand
CATCAAATTATCTTAAGCTAACAAGATTAGTTGGTATATATATATTCGGAAACTTTTTAAAATGACTTCTAATCTAGCTACCAAACTCCGTGAGGGCACGAAAAAATCTCATAGTATGGCTGAAAGCACAGGTTTCATCGCCTGCTTTCTCAAAGGAACCGTTGAGAAAAAATCCTACCGTAAACTAGTCAACAACCTCTACTTCGTCTACTCAGCGATGGAAGAAGAGATGCACAAGCATACTGACGATCCCATTCTATCTAAAGTATTTTTCCCTGAACTCGATCGCAAAGCTGCCCTAGAGCAAGACTTAGCCTTCTACTACGGTGCTAACTGGAAAGAACAAGTGGCTCCTTCCGAGGCTACTAAAAAGTATATCGCGCGAATTCATGAAGTCGCTGATCAAGATCCAGCTCTATTAGTAGCACATCTCTACACCCGCTACTTGGGCGATCTCTCCGGTGGTCAAATTCTCAAGAAAATCGCCGTGAATGCGATGAACCTTCAGGATGGGGAGGGAACAGCATTTTATGAGTTCGCGCAAATTCCTGACGAGAAAGCTTTTAAAAATAACTATCGCCAAGCGATGAATGATTTACCGATCGAAGGAGCTAAACTTGATCAAGTTGTCGATGAAGCTAATGCTGCTTTTGATATGAACATGGTGATGTTCAACGAATTAGAAGGCAATCTGATCAAAGCGATTGGGATTCAACTATTTAATCTCCTCACCCGTAAACGTAATCGCAACGACAACGAACTAGTTACTGCTGATTAATTAGTTGACAGCCTAGATCTTCGGGTACCCATGAAGGGCACCCCTACACAATTAATATGTAGGGGTGCCCTTCATGGGTACCCACGGGTTATCGCAGTCAAAACATCCAGAATAAACTCGCTCAGACAGATCCATTTTTCTATGTTTTGCTTTCCTGGCGTAATGTGTAGAGAATCAATAAAATAAATAAACCAGTTCCCGCCAAATACTTGACAGGACTAGGAATCACCTCCTGCGGTGAGAAAAAACCTTCAATCGCGCCAGCAATCAATAACATCGGGAAAATACCCATCACAAGCTGTGCAGCCTGTAATCCATAGATCCGTAGCGCATCCCGCCGCCGATATCTACCTGGAAATACTAGCCCCCGCGCAATCAATAAACCCGCACCACCTGCAATAAAAATCGCGGGTAATTCCAAGGCACCGTGAGGGAAAACAAATGCCCAGAATGGATAAGCTAACCCGTTCTGCCCTACTAATGTAGCTACAGCCCCAATTAGCAATCCATTATAAAAGAGCGCGTAAATCGTCCAGAATCCCGCCAGAATTCCACCACCTACCATCCGAAAAGCAACAGTCAGGTTATTTATGGCAATACTAGTAGCTGCAAAGGGTTCTGTGCCCAAAATTGACCCCATCCAGAGCTGACGTCGATCGCGTACCTTCTCAATCATACTCTCCGGTACGATCAGTGACATAAAACTCGCATCTTGCCAAGCAAACCACCAAGCAATCAGCCCACCCACCAGAAATAATCCGAAGGCAATCGCGGTATAGCCCCAAGTCTCCCGTAGTACTTGGGGTAGTCTCCACTGATAAAAATTGATCGCTTCTCGTAATTCTTGTCGCCTAGAACCCCGATAGATGAGACTATAACCGCGAGTAGTCAAAGCCTGTAGCTCTTGGACGATCGTTTCACCAATTTGATTGGTATTTGCCCGCGCCAAATCTGCTGCTACCGATCGATATAAACTAGCTAGAGTACCAATCTCCTTGGCACTCAAGGACTTGACTCCACGCTGTTCCGCTCGCTGGAGCAATCCATCAAATTCTTGCCACTGATTCTGTCTGCGCGCAATCCAGCGTTGAATATTCATCTTGGGAAGGGGATAGGGAATAGGGAATGAGAAAACAGAATGGTTAGAGAGCCAAAGTCTAATTTTGAGATACCCTCTATCCCCTTCCCCCTATTCCCTATCCCCTAAATTACAGTATTCCAAACAGATGCAGCGGCCCACGCCCAGTGAAGATCTCCACAATCACCCCAATAAAGCCCAACATCGCCAGACGACCATTCCAGACCTCTGCGGCAGTGGTCAGACCCATCTCCCATTTCTCCTGAGGATACATCTTGATTTTCTTCTTCATCTTGGTGACTCGATCGAGATCCAGACTGGGTGCTGCGGCAGCCCTCAGGACTAGATCGACTAGGGTTTGGATGAAAACGGGGTTCATATCCAATGCAGGTACTCTGTTGAAGACATGAATGCCCGCTTCTTCGGCAATCTCTCGATATTCAATATCAATTTCTTCTAGGGTTTCGATATGCTCGGACACAAAACTAATCGGGACGACGACTAGCTCCTCAACACCTTGCTCGGCTAATTGAACGATCGCATCTTCAGTATAGGGCTGAAGCCATTCAACTGGCCCTACTTTACTTTGATAGGCGAGGGAATGTTCGTTTTTCCGCCCTAGTGTCTGCATAATCAGTTTGGTGCAGTCTTCAATCTCTGACTGATATGGATCGCCAGCTTCTTGAATGTAGCTAACAGGGACACCATGAGCACTGAAAAATACATGTGCTCGATCGGGATTTGGGCATTTATCGATTTCGGTGCTAATCAGTTCGGTCATCGCTTGAAGATAACCAGTTTCTTTGTACCAATCTGAAACAACTGTGTATTCTGGTGGCTGGAGTTCGGGATTTTCTTTCCAGATTTTTTCGATCAGCCGAAAGCTCGAACCGCTGGTACTAATCGAAAATTGGGGATATAAAGGTAGAATCACTAACTGCTCGATCCCATCTTTTTTGATCCGCGCGAGGGCATCTTCGGTAAATGGGTACCAATAGCGCATCCCAATGTATACCTTCGCATCTTCACCCTGAGCAATCAATTGCTGCTCTAGTGCTCGTGCTTGCGCTTCGGTAATCCGGCGCAGTGGCGAACCACCCCCAATCTTCTGGTAATTGGCGCGAGACTTCTTGGCGCGGGAAGTTGAAATCAGCCACGCTAGTGGCTTCTGGAATGCCGTAATCGGAATCCGAATGATTTCGGGGTCGGAAAACAGGTTAAATAGGAACGGTCGCACATCCGATAGTTGCTCCGGTCCACCCAAATTCAGTAATAAAACCCCTAATCGACCCATAACGGTTGCGTTTTCCCAGTATGTTGCAAATTCTTTACCAATATTAATAATTATATTGGTTTATCGATCGAATGTCGCGACGGTTAATACCTAACACTCTTGACCATCATTAGGCAGTGAGCGGGTTTCTATCTAGGTTCAATACCTTGCATAGATAGTTATATTATATGATGGATCTTGTCCTTTTGCTCAATTTTTAGCCCAAATTAACTCAGGATACTTGAAGTTTCGATCGATCTAAGGATGGCGATCGTCGAAAAATTAGTTAAGATGTGGTACGAGCCTTCAATACATAGAAGTCTATGAAATCTATTCCAACGGCTGTTACGCTCATCGCGCTAGCTAGTGTCTTTGAGCTGAGTCGAGTCGAATCCGCCCTAGGTTATGCGCCCAAATTCCAGATCGAACAGTTGAAACTTATTTCTGTTCCGACGATCACCAACTTGCTAGAGGAAGCGGCAAAAAAGCAGGAGCAAGAAGATCATTCTGGTGCAATTGCCGATTACACCGAATTTATCAAGACTCATCCCAATCGAGGGGATGCTTATAGCAGTCGGGGCTTTAGCAAAGCGATGCTTAATGATCTTATCGGCGCAATCAAGGACTTTGATCGAGCAATCGAACTCGATCCAAATAGTGCGGATGTCTATAACTCCAGGGGCAATGTCAATGCGATGGCTGGCAATCCAGTTCAATCGATTCGCGATTTCAATCGAGCAATTCGCTGCGATCGAAACTTTGCTGATGCTTACTATAACAGAGCCATCGGCCGACACGATCTCGGAGATCGTCAGGGTGCAAAAGTAGACTTTAATCGAGCGGCCAAATTATTTCAGCAGCAAAAAGATCTCGGTGGCTACTACCAAGCAAGAGAGTGGATTAATAAGCTGCGCTAATTAGGCTTTGGGCTAAATACATTTCTCCCCTATCCCGACATCCCAACTTTAATCACCACCATCGTCATATCGTCTCCATTTGCCCGATTATTGCCTGTGAAGGTATTGAGAGTGGAAACAATCAAGTCTAGAATGGCTTGAGAGGTTAGCTGCTGTTTACAGGCGGTATGGAAGGTGTAAATGAGATTTTCCTCATTAAATCTTTCTCCATCCTGATTTGCCGCATCGGTGAAGCCATCAGTGTAGTAAATAATCGTATCCCCTGGCTGAAGTTGAACGTGAGCCTCCTCATATTGGGAATCTGCTTCCAGCCCAATCAAAGCTCCCTGGGTATCCAGTCTCAAGATTTTATCTGTGGCTGCTTGCCAGTATAGTGGCGGATTGTGAGCAGCGTTGGTATAGGTGAGGATGTTGGTGACAGGATCGTATTCGGAATAAAATAGGGTTACAAACCGACTGGAATTTTCGAGATCTTCAAACATCACCCGATTTAGATGCTGGAGAATGCGTGCTGGAGAATGACCATTTAGGACCTCTGCACGGAGCATCCCCCGTGTCATGGTCATAATCAGTCCGGCGGGGACACCCTTGCCCATCACATCCCCAATTGTGATGCTCCATTTATTAGTATTCGTATCACTTTTCTGGTCGTTAAGTCGATCGTAATTAGCTGGGATAAAATCATAATAATCCCCCCCGACATGATTGGCATTGAGATAACAAGCGGCTATTTCTAACCCAGGAATATCTGGAAACTTCTTAGGTAATAATCTTTCTTGAATTTCAGCCCCAATTTCTAATTCTCGATCGAGTCGTTCTTTCTTGCGTAATTCTACCGTTAATTCGTCATTATGAATTGCTACAGCAGTTTGATCGGCAACTAATTGTAATAGTTTCTGGCGATCATCTGTCCACTCATAATCAGGATTTTGAGAAAATACATATAACCGCCCCCGTTCTCCAGTTCCCAATAGAATTGGCGTTCTAAAAATCTTAATTGGATAGTTAATATCAAACTCAATTCTACTCTCTAATTTCTCCCAGAAATCAGTATGAAAACTAATTTCTTTACCTTCAGAGACATCTGTGAGTGTTTGGAAAATCGATCTTTCAATCCGCTGACGCAGATCGTTGCAGTTACCTTCACCTTGACAATGCAACTGTTGAATTTGCAACTGTCCAGTTTTTTTGAACAGAATAATTGCGCCACCTTCTCCATCTGTAACGCGAGTTACCATTAATGGGATTAGTTCCAAAAATTGATTGAGATTTTTAAAACTCCGCAGGGCGAAACCTAAGTTACTCAGTAGCTCGTGGGTTTTCTTTTGTTGCCGATGGAGGCTTGCGACCAATTCCTGGAGCGCGACCACTGAAGTAATTTTTGGTTCATAATTCATACGGGGTAATGCCTAACCACTTAATAACGCCTCGACAAATTCATAGCTAGAAAATGGTCGCAAATCTTCGATCCCTTCGCCAGCTCCGATAAACCGAATCGGCAACCCAAGTTGCTGAACTACGGCTAGGGCGACACCACCTTTGGCAGTACCATCGAGCTTAGTTAATACCACACCACTTAACTTAGCAGCTTCGGCAAATACTTGGGCTTGACGCAGACCATTTTGTCCTAGAGTAGCATCAAGTACCAATAAAGATTCAACTTGGGCACCATTTGCTTGTTTATCGATAATTCGACGAACTTTGCTCAACTCATCCATCAGATTTTTTTTGTTTTGTAATCTTCCGGCGGTATCGACTAATAGTAACTCAGTTCCTCGCGCTTGGGCAGCACTAATTGCATCATAAACAACAGCAGCAGGATCGGTATTTTGACCTGGATTGGCAATAACTTCAATTCCACTCCGATCCCCCCAAACTTTTACCTGTTCAACAGCAGCAGCACGGAAGGTATCGCCAGCGGCAATTAAACATTTATAACCCGATGATTTAGTCATGTGGGCGAGTTTGCCAATGGTGGTAGTTTTACCAACTCCATTGACTCCGACTAGTAACCAGATATTGAGCTGCTCGCGGACAGGTAAAAATTCAGCACTATAATTTGATTGGAAGGGCTGATCGAGCAAGTCGCGTAAAATTTGCTTGAGATAGGCGACAGCTTCGTCTGGTGGTAAGGATTCCTGCCGGAGTTTTGTTTGTAATGTCTCGATTACATAGTCAGTTGCTTCGACACCGACATCAGCTTGGAGTAATAAAGTCTCGATCGATTCTACCGCATCGGCATTCAGTGGCCCTTGACCAATCAGAGCTTTGAGTTGATTGACAAATCCTCGCCGAGTCTTATCCAACCCCTGGCGCAGTTTTTTGAGCCAATTGATCTCGTCTAATGATACCTGTTCTGGTGTCCGTCCTCGATCGGCCAGTACTTTCGCCGACCACAAGAAGTCATCATCTAGCTCTACATCCGCCCCAGGTGCTACTGATGCTTCGGTTTCGATTGCCCTAGCCTTAAGCTGTTCCAATCGCTGCTGACGGTCATCTCGCGCCCAAACAGGGAGACTTTCCTCATTTTCTGAAGTTGCTTCTGGCTCTTCAACTGCCTCAATTTCGCCGTCAGATTCTGTTAGCTCTGGCTCAACAGTAGAACTTGCTGTGTCGGCTTCAAGCTCATCAGCATTAGCCTCAATGGTTGTTACAGTTACTGGCTCCGCTTCCGGTGCCACTACCGCTATAGCCGCCACTTCTTGTTGCTGAATATTTTGATAGGCTGCTTTTGCCCAAGCTAAATAATCAGTCGCCACTTCCTCGCGGGCTGGTTCTGGCTCTGCTGCTGGGACAACAAGTTCTTCCTCTTCCGCGACAATAGATTCTGCTATCTGTTCGGTATCGGTGACTGATTCAGATTCAGATTCAGGTTTATCAAACTTCCGACGGAACCAATCGAAAACCATAATGAATGATGGGTTATGAGTGATGAATGATGAATTAGAAGTTGCGGGGTGTTGGGAGTTGGGAGTGAATTAGATCTGGGTCTAGATCTAGATCTAATTCTAAACTCTGGGTTTAAAGTATTTTACTCGTAGCTTTCGACAGGTTCGACTTTTGTACCTGGTTTTAATTGCTCGGTAACGCGACGCAAGACACCATTGATTAACTTCCGTCCTTGGTCGTCACTGTAACGCTTTGCCAGTTCGATTGCTTCATTAATTGCGATTCTTTCTTCCAAGCCCATGTAGACGATTTCAGCTACTGCGAGTCTGAGAATATCTCGATCGAT
>CASBPY010000282.1 GCA_949127675.1 Synechococcales cyanobacterium PMM_0072 | reverse complement strand
TTTAAGAGCCAAGTATATTGTTCAACTTTTAGCGGTAATGTTTCATAGTCCCAAGTCCAAACTGTCTGATAGTATTGCCGCGATCCTTTGTTAATTTTTTTATGCTCCAATATTTTACAGTTTTTCATCTGTGATTTGAGCTGATCTGCGGCTAACTGAGCGTATGCATCTAGATCAATTTTTCTGCCGTTTATATCTTCAATTACTAAATTCACATTCTCTCTGAATTTATCTTGTGTTGATTCTAACTGTGAAAGCACTGCAAACTGATAGCGGACAGTTGGACTAACTACCGTACCAGATTCTGTATTTTCGCTCTGTTGTAAATCCCAATTTTGTGGATATTTTAGTGAATAGTTATTTCGGCTTAGTGTTCTCCAGCTACTAGTGATAATGGGGGCCGCAATTGTCTGCTCTGCGACCAACTGACTCCAGAAAAAACATGATGATAGGGCGATTGAAAATATCTTATTGAAATTCATAATTGTTTGTAAACCAGTCAATCTCAGTAAAATTCAGGCATCATAGGGCTTGATAGCTAAGTAATTCACAACTACTGTCAACTGATTTAACGATGTTGCTGACAATTTCTACGACTCATTCACCTGCAACGGATTTAGGCTATCTACTCGGCAAGCATCCAGACAGGTTTCAAACATTGAACAAAGTAAGACACCATGCGCGATCGCATGGTGTCTGATTT
Source organism: Synechococcales cyanobacterium PMM_0072 (assembly GCA_949127675.1). Taxonomy (GTDB): domain Bacteria; phylum Cyanobacteriota; class Cyanobacteriia; order Cyanobacteriales; family Chamaesiphonaceae; genus Chamaesiphon. The sequence continues at coordinate 7,565 of CASBPY010000282.1, read as the reverse complement.
CTCTTCCCACATTATTAAGATACCCACTTTTTTCGCCATTATTTACATCCAATGCCGAAATTGTATCGATCACTCTAATTTTACTTATTTTAGAGATTTGTAGGACTCTTCTTTTTGAATCCAATCACGACCGAGTTTGATTGTTATATCAGAATAAAGATTACCAGAATTCTCGACTTTGACTTCACCAAATCCTAATAATTCCGATAAACCTTCCGCAACGTCAGGATTACCTTTTTGAGCGATAAACTGACTAGTGGTCAGATCTTCCTTAATTTTAGGTGCGGGATCAAGGTGAACATTTTGATAACCTGCTTTATTTAATCGCTTGATTAGTCTCGCAGTTGCATCAGGAAAATGACTAGTATCTTGAATATTAATTTTTAGCCTTTCTACCTTCGTCTCACTTGGTGAAATTGTACCGTGATCGAAATAACGCGCCACCATATTTTGGATACCTGATTCATCCGGCAGCCAATAGCTCACACTATGTTTACCATCACCATTGTAGTCACCTGGCATCATCAGCATTTGCATTTTGGACTTACCATTCTGCATCGAAAAACTACCTAATGCCAAGAACTCTTCAACAGTAAGATTAGTATCAATATGGGATTTGAGCACTCCAAATAGTTGGGGCATCCTCGCGATTGTCATCGGATTGAGCGACTGTTCTAGCAATGCTTTAAATACCATTTGTTGGCGTTGCATCCGTCCGATATCACCATTTGCATCATGACGATATCGCAATAAGCCCAGCAGCTTTAGTCCATCGAGATGTTGTTTGCCAGCTTTGAGATTGACATAAAAATGCTGAGAATCATCCTGGTACTTGATATCTTTGGGTACGGTGACAGTGACTCCACCCAGTTCATCAACTAGTTTGGCAACACCCATATTATTGACACGAATGTATCGATCGATCGCCACACCACCCAAAACCTTACTAACTTCTTGGGCAGCAGCCGCTGGGCCACTTTCTTGGTCTACAGCATTGATTTTTTCAGTACCACGTTCCCGGCGTTCGATCTTAGTATCACGGGGAATTCCTAATACGATCGTCCGTTTAGTTTGAGGATCGAATCGGAGCAACATGATTGTATCCGACAAGCCATCTAATGTATCGACTTCAGCATCGTAACCAGTTTTCCCCCGTTCTTTGCCATCACTGTTCTTCACATCTGAGAGATTGGTTTTAATGCCCAATAACAGAATATTTACAGGCTTGGAAACTTCAGGTACTTGTAAGGCACTGCGCGAAAAGGCATCTTTACCATTTTGATTGAAGAATGCTGCATCTGCGGCTGAAAGTATTCGCTTTTGAAGCGGTGTCGAAGTGAAGGAAACAGCCACAAACGCCACCGCAGCAGCCGAAACCGTAGCAACACTGCCCCAACCCAGCCAAACCCACAGTGGCACGCCCCGACGTTTTTTTGGTGCCTGACGATGTACCATTGGGGTGTTTGGTTTGTTTGATTTACGACGTTGCTGGTTGACTTTTCTCGCGTCCACTTTACTCACGTTTTAAATTAGGGATGAGGGATTTAGATGATTGCGTTTGATAACTTCGATCCTACTTGTGTTTGTCAATAAGCCTGCAACGTTGTGTTACGCTACTGAATTGTCCGTTCGGCTAGAATACTAAATCCAGGCAATCTCAAAGATTTCTTTTGCCAGAGTAGCACCATTAGCCATACGCTAGCCATAAAATACCCAGAGGTAGCTAAGCTATTTAGAAATAATAGTCTAAATCCGACTGCTGAGGCTCCTGATAAATCTGCGCCGACATTTAAACTTAGGTAGATACTTAGCCAGGTAAAGGCAAGTAAGACTGATAACCGACATACTGCCAATTGTCGCTTGTCCCGTTGGCACCGATAAATTGCCCACATTGAAGGTAATAGTCCTACGACGGGTGTGAGGTAGAGAAATGTTTCCAACCTAGATAGTGCGTCGAGATCGCGATGGTGTGTTGGTTCTTGGGAAAGATCTGGTAATAATGTCATAAGATCTGGCTTTAGCCATGCTAATGGTTTCTCTCTATAGATCTAAAATCCCCAGTTTTTGCTGTATAGTACCATATTTTCAAAAATTATTTGGGAGTGGGATATTGAGATTATGCCAGCTTTTGTTAATTGTTTCAGGGTTTTAACCCATATTACCAGTGCAGAAAGTCATAGAATTAGGTCTTAGGCTTTGAGCTTCAGTGAATATACTGTATATCTCCTGCTACAGTCTCATTTTCCTATTTTCCAGAAACTGTCCACCAAGCTAGGGCGTAAGCTTGACTAGATCGGTTGATCGGTTGACGAAAATAGACCCGAATTTTGTATTTACCTGGATCTCGAATCTGATGAAATATATGCTGAACACTATCGACAGGGCTAATTGATGACCATAAACTGCGATCGATCCGATCTTCGTCAGCAGGCATCAAGTAGAGCGCGAGATGATTAAGACCTCGATCTTGAAACTTTTCACCGACATCATATTGCTGATTGTGGTTGCGATCTTGTAGTTCGACTAATCGATCCCAAGTCAGCGAGATCGATACCCAACTATTTTCTGCAAGGGGTCGATCGATCGGATAATCTCGGTATACTCCCGCTGAGAGAGTGTTGTAGTCCCAGCCGATCGACGGTACTGGACTCGTGGGAGAATACTGACCAGGACTAAACTGTTGATAGGCGCGAAAAGCATTTAATTGACCCGCACCCAATTGATAATCTAGGGGAATCTGGGGATCTCGCGCAGAGCTAGATTCCGTCCAATCCCGATTATTTTTGGCCAGTATCGTCCGCGTCATCCCCAATCTCAACCCATCTCCCGTATCTTTGATTTTGTCAACAGAATTTAATAGTACCGCCTTCATCACCTCATGACGGCGCGCATCCAGCGTCCAACGGGGGCGAATGTTCCCAGGCATCTGACTTTTAGTCCGCAATTGTCGATCGCCAAATTCTTGTAATAGAGCGATAGTACCCGTGACATGGGGTGCAGCAAAACTAGTACCATGAACGGAGATCGCTTTCCCTGCCAGATTATATAGCTGAAGATTGCCGCCTGGAGCCACTAGTCCGATCGATCTGCGATTGCCGACGTTTACTTCCCGATCCTCAATTCTTTTGGCAGTCCCAATCGGTGCTTCACTCAGATTGGAAAAATCTAACTTGCTGTAAGTGCCCTGATGCAAAGTTGAATAAGCAACATTAATCCCGTTATAGTTATCAGTCGGAATCGAAATCCCGCCCTTACCTTGATTTCCCGCTACTATGTAGGTCACATTATGCACCCGCGCTGACCAATCCAGACATTGGGTAAATAGCGCGTTACCATCTAATTTCGCATTCGGACGCGAATCCCGTTCTAGTGGCTCACCAAAGCTCAGATTGATAGCACGGATATCTCCACCATTCTGCTGGGCGATATGCTGGGTTGAGAGGCATTCTTCCGGCTGTCCAGTCCGATCTACTCTTCCCATCGCACTAGAGTATAGTCGGGCATCGGGAGCAACGCCAGGAAATCGCTTGTCGCGACTAATCATCACCGCTGCTACCATCATCGCGTGCTGTTCGACCTGTTCGTTGGCTTTGGCGGCACCGTCTTGGTAAAAAACTTGTTCGGGTTGGAGTTTCGAGTTTTGGGCTGTCTTATCCCAGCCAAACAGCCCTGGACGACCAACTTCGACTTGACCGATCGCAATCTTTTTACCTGTAAGATCGTATGGAGTCTGGTGCAATCTCAACGCATCAATTCCTGCACTACCAACAGAATTGGCTGTTGGTAGTGCCCAACTAGGCGCAATCATACTCCCAACTGATACCCCGATCGCCATCCGTTGCCAGTATTTATTCAATCAGCCGCTCTCCAATTACTTTCTACATTTTGTTACATTATCCCCAGTCCTAGCCAAAATTATCGCAAACTGTGAACAGGTAAAATCCCTGTGTTTGGAGGAATCTCTTATGTCTGATACTCAAGTATTCATCGCTTTGGCAATCGCGCTCATTCCTGGTTTCTTGGCATTACGCCTATCAACTGAATTGAGCAAGTAGATCATTAGCTCAAGTAACTCTATTCATGACTGCTTGAGTTGATTCTATTTATTTATCTACCAATCTGGGGCGTAGTTTTAATTACGCCCCAGATTTTGTATCTTGGACATGCCTAATTCACACCGTTATTTCCCCAGTCTCCCAACTCTCAACTCTCAACTCCCGCGTTGTATAATAGGTGAAAATTACATTGGGTGTACTAAAATTCATGAATGCACAACATTCTTTCGAGCCACAAGAACAACCGATCCAACATCGAAGATCCGCTGCATCACAACAGTTAGATCGGTTTCAGGGTATTCCCCTCGGCAGAAGTAAAACAGGATTATCCCCACGAAAACGATCGAGAGCGAAAGTCAATCCGGTGTATGCCAACCGTCGTCAGGGTTTGGAAGCTGGGATGAAATTAGTTATTTACTCAGCTTTATCAGTGTTTGGAGTTGTGACACTGGTAAACTTGATCGGATATAACTGGGCACAACATGGTAAATTACAACATCTCAAGACAGAAGTGCAAGAGGCCAAGATCCGTACGGAGAAAATCAATCATAACTTCAGTCGTTCTTTCGATCCCCAAGCCCAAACTAGTCTGATGGAAGATAACAGTTATAAAATCGCCCCAAATCGTCGTCAAATTGTCTTGATCGAGCATCAAGTGAATTCAGTAGGCAAAGTAGTTAACAAGTAATTATTTGTAGTTAGCGAGATTGAATTAATGAAGATGTTTTCTTTTGGATAACACCCGTGAATTCAACTGGCAATGTTTGAGAGAAGTCTTGACTAGTGAGCCAGAGTTTTCCCTTCAATTGCGGCGTTCGATAGTAGATTGGTGCATCAGTCGATGCAATTACACCAGTTACTCGTAATTGTGATGGTGACGGACAGATTTTTGTTGGCATTAGTCCTATTAAATCTAATTGATTTGGGAGGGTAGAAGTGTATAACTTGCCAGAAAATGTTGGACGAATATCTGTTGTGGTAGCTGTTTCCAATCGATCGATTGCCTCAAGCATATCTGGCTCTTTTAATTCGTCGATTACTATAAGATTGGCATTAAGATAAATACCGGACTGCTGGAGTTTAAACAAAAGGGCTTTGTGTTGGAGGCAGCCAGGTAATTTCTGTCCAGCAATCAGATAACTACCAGCAACAGGAATTGGTTGCTTGAGATTGGCTTCACCATAACTAGTCACCAACTGAAAAAAAACAATTGCACCACCAACTGCCAGACTGTATAATCCGATCGATCTAATCGAAAAACTTTTCATTGGCGACCTTGATTATCTTCAAGAATAAAACTTAGATGAGAGCTAAACTGACTGTAACGGCGGGCAATTAATAGTGAGGAAACACATTGAATGGCGATTCGATCTGTATAGTGATCAAGGATCGGTTTTCTCCGCCCCCAGGCACGTCCAATTCCGATAATTGTCAGATCTACCTGACCAGAAATCTCTACAATTTTTGGGATTGGATCGATGTCTTCGATGGTAGAAACCGTAATTCTAGTACTGATTTCTGCTGGTAAGTTTTCGAGCAGACTATGAAGTTCAGTACTGAGTTCACCAGTAATTTCACCATCATTTGTCCGATTTGAAACCACTTGAACTAACTCTACTCGTCGATTTTGATTATTTAACAGCATTCTAATCGCAATTTCGACAGCCAGATCATCATGATCATTGGCAGTATATGGCACAAGTATAGTCTGATTGGATCTCTTTATTAAACTATCATCATTTGCATCGATAAATACCGCGATGTCAGCAGGCGTATTTCCCAACATTTGGGCAACTCTACCACCTAATCGATTGTTGGTAAAAGTGGGGTGATGCCAACCCAATAATACCAAATTAGCTCGATCGAGTGCCGCAATCACCGCAGTTTTTTGGGCTACATCATAGCCAATTTGCACGATGGGTTGAAATATTTCTCTTGATTCGATCGGTTCGAGTGTAGCAATTAGGGTATTTAATTGTTGCAATCTCCGATCGATCAGCCGATTTGCCTCAAAGGGCGTACTTTGAAATAGATAATCTTCTTCCAGTTCAATTAGGCTTAATGGATTAATTATCGCTGATTGGCGATCGTTTTGAGCGATCGATGCCGCTAATTGCAGTAATCCCTTTTGAGTATTGGGATTGGCGACTGGAACTAAAATTCGATAGCCGATGGGTATCGGTACTTGTGCCGCTTCAGTTGCAGATTGTAAGGCTAAATTACCGCTACCTGAAGAATCTTCAAACCTTTGAACTGGATCTGATTGACTATGAAGTCGGATTGATTTTTTGGGATATACCCATTCCAATAGTGGTGAAGTCATAAAGGTTGTCACCAATGCCATAATCACCAACATCGTAAATAGAATTGGTGAAATCACCCCTAATTCCAAACCGATATTCAAGACAATTAATTCTGTCAATCCTCGCGTATTCATCAACCAGCCGAGGGCAGAAGCTTCCCGTCGATCGAGACTACAGCTTCGTGCTGCATAATAAGTCCCGACGTATTTACCAACAATTGCAACTCCTAGAACTGCCGAGCATAATAACCAAAGTTCAGGACTGTTTAAAAGACCAATCTGAGTCTTTAGCCCACTATAAGCAAAGAAAACTGGTAGTAGAAAGATTAATACAAAATCTTCTGTCTTCTCAGCAATTTCCCTAACTAATTTTGGATTTTTTGGCATCGCGGCACCGAGTAAAAATGCGCCAAAAATCAAGTGGATCCCGATCGCTTCGGTAATCAATGCTGACAATACCACTGCCATGTAGATCCCTGCCAACATCAGTTGTGACAGCTTGCCAGTCCGATCGTAATAAGTAGATAAAATCTTTAGCAACCACCTACCTACGGTCAACATTGCCCCAATGTAGAGCACAGAATAGATAATAATTGGCACAGCACCAATCATACTATTAGTTCTAGTCACCGCGATCGCCACAGCTAATAAACACCAAGCCGTGACATCATCGACAGCCGCACAAGTCAATGCAAGAGTACCCAGTCGCGTATTCTGAAGATTATTTTCAGTAATAATTCTTGCCAATACTGGAAATGCCGTAATCGACATCGCCGCACCCAAAAACAAGGCGAATGCTGTAAACGAAACACCATTATTGGAAAGGACTGGATAAATTAATAATGATAAGACTCCAGCTAAGGAAAATGGCACTAAAATGCTGACACCTGATGTCACAATGGCTGTCTTGAGATTGCCCTGTAAGTATTTTGGATCTAATTCTAAGCCAATCAAAAACATGAAAAAGATCAACCCAATCTGCGACAATACATTCAGAAAAGGGATCGCAGTTTGAGGAAATAATGCACCCGCTAAATCTGGAGCTAGCCAACCTAATAATGAAGGTCCTAAAGCAATACCTGCAACAATTTCACCAATTACTAAAGGCTGCCCGATCGATCTAAATAACCACCCAACTAATCGCGATCCACCAATTACAACTAGGACTTCAACTAAGGTGAGAACAACGGGGTTCATGGGGATAGGGG
>CASBPY010000281.1 GCA_949127675.1 Synechococcales cyanobacterium PMM_0072 | reverse complement strand
GATGGTAGCAGTCCAACAGGCAGTTCACAAATTATCTGGAGCATTTGCGATCGCGGTGATTTCCGCCGACTATCCCGACGAGATTGTTTTAGCCAGACAACAAGCTCCATTAATCATTGGCATCGGTGAAGGCGAATACTTCTGTGCCTCTGATACTCCGGCGATTGTTCAGTATACGCGCACGATCTTGCCATTAGAAAATGGTGAGATGGCGAGGTTAACCAGAGAAGGTGCCGAACTTTATACCTTCGCGGGTGCCCCAGTCACGCGCACACCTCGAACGATCACCTGGAACCCAATTGCGATCGAGAAACAAGGTTTCCGTCACTTTATGGCGAAAGAAATCTACGAACAGCCAGCCGTAGTCAGAACTTGTCTCGAAGCATACCTCGATCTAGATTGGACTCCAGATAGCCCCAAATCCCCCTTCAAGCTCGATCTACCCGCAGCTATCTACAAAGATCTCGAACAGATCCAAATCGTCGCCTGTGGCACCAGCCTCCACGCGGGCATGGTTGGCAAATATCTAATCGAAGAACTTGCCCAAATTCCGACTGCGATCCAGTATGCGTCCGAATTTCGCTATTCTCCCCCACCATTGACTGCCAACACACTCACCATCGGCATTACCCAGTCTGGTGAAACCGCCGATACATTGGGAGCGATCGAAGTCGAACAATCCCGCCGTAAGGACAAAGATCCCAAGTATCACTCTCGTCTCCTCGCCATCACCAATCGGACAGATAGTGCGATCGCCCGCATCGTCGATTGCGTAATCGACACCCACGCTGGCATAGAAATCGGCGTAGCCGCTACCAAGACCTTCATGGGTCAATTAATGGCGTTTTACTTCTTTTCGCTTGACCTTGCCCATCGTCGCGGGACAATTACACCCGATCGATTAGCCGAAATCATCGCCGGATTAAAAGTCCTCCCCTCCCAAATCGAAGTCATCCTCGAAACCCAAGAAAAATACATCGAAGAACTATCCCACAGTTTTCTTGATACCCACGATGCCATATTCCTCGGTCGCGGCATTAATTTCCCGATCGCCCTAGAAGGTGCCCTAAAGCTTAAAGAGATTAGTTATATCCATGCGGAAGGTTATCCCTCTGGCGAGATGAAGCACGGCCCGATCGCGTTATTAGATGCTAAAGTTCCAGTAATTGCGATTACGATGCCAGGAAAAGTTTACGAGAAAGCTGTTTCTAATGCCCAAGAAGCTAAAGCGCGAGATTCCCATTTGTATGGGGTAGTTGCAGCCAGCGATAAGGATGCAGCAGAGATATTTGACAAGGTTTTACCTGTGCCAGATGTGGATGAATTGTTATCGCCAGTTTTGACAGTTATTCCGATGCAATTGATGTCATATCATATTGCTGCAATGCGTGGGCTAGACGTTGACCAGCCTCGTAATTTAGCAAAATCTGTAACGGTAGAATAATCTAGGAATGGTCAATTTTTTGCTTTTAGATTAATCATCCATTGGCCAATTAATCAAAGGTTGTATCCTAATCCTTGTCAGTGTTAATTAGCATTTATAGGGATTTTTTTATTATACAGTCGAGCATGAAATAATGCAAGCTACTAGCGATCGCTAGTTTTGAGAATACGCCAATAACTATTGCTTGTACGGGGATTTAGGTATCTTCACTAATTTTAGTTGATTTCAGCCGATTTCATTGAACTTGAGGAACTTGTTATGGCTTTTATCTCCCTCTGTGTCTGGGTTATGGTTTTTATCAGCAACCCCTAACTAAGAAGATTTATAAACTCGTTAATAATTTGATCGTAATTATTAATCGTGTTACTAAAATCAAAATTTGACTGGGCGTAAGCGACAATCTCTGGTCTAAAAAACTGATTCTCAGCGATTAACTCCAAGATCGAACCACACACAATTTGTTGGTGTACCGGAGTCGGATCTGTAAGGATATGATCGGGTAAAACCTTGATAAAATCTTTGACAGCTAAATTGGCACTAGCTGACTCAGATACTACTAGAGACAAACCCGCAGCCATTGCTTCTAATACAACTAGTGGCGCAACTTCACCACTACTAATCAAGATCAAGCAGCTATATTCAGTTAGTCGCTTGTAAACATCTTCTAAGCTCCATACTCCCAGATATTTAGTCGTTGTACCTTCGACAAAATCAGGATCGTCTAACGTACCGACAAAATCGATTTCTACATGGCTATCTACCATTGCCGCCAATAGCCGTTGTTGCTTCCGTGGCTGAATCCAACCTAGACAAATAGCTTTACCATTTCCCTTCGCTTGTCGATCGACTTTAGTAGTATCAATCCCATTAATTTGGGTTGAGATATAACCTGTATAACCAGCATCAACGAAGAGTTTTTTTGATGCTGGCGATAGGGATATAATGCCTGGAGCATTTAGATAGCCTTGAAATTCTTGCTTAAAAATGTCATCCCACTGATCTAATTGAAATAGATGCCCAGCGTGAGATGTAAAGCAAAATCTTTGGTGGAGACTTTTATTGAATTGATCGACAAATCCACCTGCATGGAGATGGACAAAATCATAATTACCACCATTAATTTCAGCGATCACCCGCTCGACATCTGGATCGTTAAAGATATCTACTTGGTGCCCATTCTTTTCTGAATGATATTTGTATTCTTGGATCAGATTTAGAATCGAACTAGATGCAGGTGGTGTGGGAATATAACCACCTGCAACAAATGCCATCTTCATAATTAGTAGATACTTCTCCTTACGGAGACGCTTCGCTACGGCTACGCAATGCCAAAGGCAAGGCTAACGCCAACAGTACAAGTAGTGGATGGTGAATAGATAGATTCGCGTAGGTTAATAGCCCTCACCCTGTCTTGT
>CASBPY010000280.1 GCA_949127675.1 Synechococcales cyanobacterium PMM_0072 | reverse complement strand
TCTCCCTGCTGATTATGGTGGCAGTTGGTGGCTACTTGCTCCAGACCTTCAAACGGGTAACTGGTGGCGATAGTATGGAAGGTGGGGATGTCTACAATCCACAAGTTTCGATCGCCGAAATTCAAGTTGGACTATTAGCCAATGCGCGAAGTGTGCAGACTAAATTAGACCAACTGGCGCAGACAACCAATGCTGAAACAGCATCTGGTCGGATGCACCTCTTGCAAGAAACCAGCCTCGAATTGCTGCGTCATCCCGAATACTGGACTTACGGCAAGACTAGCACTCAACAAACTAAACTCGATCGAGCAGAAGCAGTCTTCAATCAATTGTCCCTCAACGAGCGGGGTAAATTTACTACCGAAACTCTGAGCAAGGTCAATAATCAACTCCGTCAGGCTGATACCAACGCCGTCTTGAATTCTACTGGCGAACTAGCCACAGCAGAGCAAGAACATGGTGAGTATATCATCGTCACATTGATTGTCGCGGCAACTCGATCGATCCAATTACCAAAAATTAATGGTGAGGCAGATCTCCGTCAAGCTCTTCAAACTCTCGGTAGTCTCGATGGTAGTGCCTTAGTTGCGATCGAAGCAATCTGGACACCCCAAGCCAATGGCGACGCGCTCACCACTGATGATATCATCGCCTATTATCCCGATCTCAAATTGGTCTAATAGTTAGTTGAATTAGACTAAAAGCCTCCCAGTTTAGGGAGGTTTTTTAGGAGCATTTTTTGGGTTTTGCTACGCGCAACCCAACCGACCGATCTCTACGGTGAAAGCACTGGGAAAGTTTAGACGCAGATCTAGAAGTAGCGCAATTAGTATCGGGGTTGTTTGGTTCTAGAGCATGGATGACCGAATTAGGTGCGCCGTCTGTTGCGGTTGGAAACTGCTGATTAGTTTATAGACAAACGTATTGATACTGTAAATACGTCTGATCGATCTTCAAACGAAGCAGCTACCCCGACTATTTGAGCAAGCTTCGATCGACAAATACCTGATTCAAGTTATCACAAGTTCAGATCGATCAAAGTTAGAATAAAACTGTTCCTTTACGAACGTGTCTGATGAATTATCAAGAAATTATCACGATCGAACCTGGTAAACGCAGTGGAAAACCCTGTATTCGCGGAATGCGAATTACGGTTTACGATGTTTTATCTTACCTCGCGTCTGGGATGACCCAATCAGAGATCCTCGAAGACTTTCCTTACCTTACTGCCGCAGATATTCTCGCCTGTCTGAGTTATGCCGCAGATCGAGAACAACAGACACTGACGCTGGCTGCATGAAACTCTTATTCGATCACAATTTATCGCCTCGGCTTGTCAAGAACTTTGCTGATCTCTATCCCAACTCTCAACACATCTTCCTGCTGGATATGGATCGAGATGAAGATACCACGATCTGGGAATATGCTCGTTACCATGATTACACGATCGTTACGCGCGATTCAGATTATAACGATTTGAGTTTAGTGCGGGGGTTTCCCCCTAAGGTGATTTGGCTGCGGCGGGGAAATTGCTCTACCCGTGAAATTGCACATATGCTGAGAGCTGCGACTTCTGATATCCAAGAATTTTTTCAAAACCCTGATTTGGGCATTCTAACTTTGCGTTAACGAGTTTGAAACGTTGAGGGTTTACGATGTAGGGAGAGTGTCAACTCCATTACAAATCTCTAGCAAGGAGTTTTATCGATTAGTATCGATCGATGCTATTCAATCATCCACTTGAGAATGCCAAGAATCCGTTCGACTGGAGTAATTTGATATTCGTTGGGATCGATGGTTACATTTCGGGCTTCAAGTTTAAGAAACTGCCAATTTCTACCACTAGTAACACTCCCATAAATAATCGAAATCTCTTGATTTTTGCTGCTATTAAATAGCTGTGCTGCCACCATCTCAGCAATACACTGGCCCAACCCCAGATCTAGCTCGCCACGCTTGGCTTCTACTAGCATGATGACAGGAGCTTGAATGATGTAAGGAGTCGTCGATTTGCTCAGTAGAAAATCACAAAAACCATTTAGACCGCGCTCCCTATCGACACTAAATTCTTCCCCAGAAAATAGTTCAACTGAGTTATGTACCAGCTTTCTAACTTCCAATAATACAGGACTGATTAACAGCTCCGATTTAGCCTTTTCCGATCTAGCTTGTTGCGCCAACGGAAACCACTCCTCAAAAATAGCTGAAAATAATTCGCTAGGCACGGCGACTGGTAAATCCGCACAAAACGGCAATCCGGTCAACGTTAAATCGAATCGCTCGGTCACTTCGGGCAGAGTGAAGTTGTTGTAAGCCATGTTTAGCTTGAATGAGGATATAGAACAACCATACCATATATGAACATCTGAAAGTAATCACTTTCAGATGTTAGTCGTGCTATTTCTTACTCAAGCTTATCCATTCGCCGCACTAATTCCTCTATTCGGTTGCGAAGTATTTCCGATCGGGTTTCCTGCTTAAGAAAAAGATCCAAGCAGAGGAATCCTGTTGGAATAGCCTACTCTGTCGCGATTACCGACCGTAGGCTATTCCAACGAATCTGGTAGTCGATCGATCGTCAATGTATCACAAGCTAGCTATTGGAGTGATGGCATGGGTTGGTTTGTGGGCATTTGCCCACCTTACTGGAACTGCATTACAGTTTTGCCAATCGTGACATTTAGTGCAGACATTATCTCTTGCAGTCGATCGAAGCCGACTGCTTGATAATTATTGGCTTCATAGCGTTGAATCTGCTGCTCTTGAACGCCAATTTTTTCCGCTAGCTGCTTCTGAGTCAATCCCGCAGCAATCCTGGCAGAGATCGCTACACGCGGGAGATCTTGTAGGGATTCGATTGGAAACTGGGTGACTTGACCGCTTTTTAGTCGGTCATACTCAATGATTTCTTGTTCTAATTCCCCAATCAAAATGCCCAAGCTATTTTTCTGTGCCAGGATCTGCCGAGGATGCAAATCGGCGGGTAGATCTAGTGTCGATCGATCGAGCCGTAGATCTCTTAATTTGCTGTGAGTGATTTTATATTGACGTTCATTTTGGATCATGGTTCGCGCCTCAGTGAGTAAGCAGCACCAAGCTTTCGCAATGCAGCAGCTAGACCAGTAGCGAGTCTTTGGCGGTGAGAATTGATCACGAACTTCTCCATAAATTCTTGCCAGCTAGATTCATAGACACCTGGAGGGAGATATCCGAGGTCGTTGAATTCTGGGATAGACATTGACGCAACCCAACATAAAAATCGTGTTAAATATAATCTAACACGATTTTATGCTGGGTCTGTTATTTTGACAAAACGATCACATATCAAGCTCGATCGAGTGACGATATTATCATCCTCACATCTTGCACCAATGCACAAATACTATTACTGCAATAACCCCAGGGCGGGCATAAAGCCGCGCCCCTACACAATTAATCTGTAGGGGTGCCCCTCGTGGGTACCCTAGATCTGCGCTTTTACTAATATCTATATTCTGGTGCAAGATGTGAGCATCCAAACATTAGCAACCTTGATGAGCCTCAATCCGAAATTACCGCGTCGAGTTCTACTGTAGGTTGGGTTGAAGAATGAAACCCAACATCTCTAGGATGTTTGTATGTTCGTTGGGTTTTGCTTCGCGCAACCCAACCTACCTATCTATTGGCGTGATGGCGTGACTCGATGTGGTGGCGGCTGGGGGGTTTCGATTTCCCCAAGGAAAGGCTCCGCCAAAGAGATAATCAGCAGAAGTTTTTGCGATCGATGTTTTTTGCTCATACTGACAACCATCCTAACTAAAACATATAGCACTTCCCGTTGCTATAATAGCCATAGCAGTGATTGTGGGGAAAGTAACATCATGTCCCAAACTATCAATTTAATTGAGACAGCACAAGCCAAAATGGGATCGTTATCTTTGGCACAGCAGCAAACAGTTGTTGATTTTATTGACTTTTTGACAACTAAACAGTTTGTGGTGAGTCGCGACGGAGAAAAATTAAAACAACAGCGAATCCCAGATTTGGATCAGAGCAAATATAGAATCAGTGATGATTTTAACGACCCCTTACCTGATGAGTTCTGGCTGGGTGATGAGTCGTGAAACTATTGCTGGATACACATATATTAATTTGGTGGAGCTTGGATTCTGGCAAGCTAACAAGAAAGGTCTACGAGTTACTAACCGATTCTAGTAATACTTTGGTTGTAAGTATTGCCAGTATTTGGGAAATGCAAATCAAGGTTCAACTGGGCAAGTTAGATCTAGAGAAAAAGGTTTCGGAACTAATCACACATCAACAACAGATCAATAATTTAGAAGTATTACCGATCGATCCTACTCATGTCTATGCTTTAGAAAGTTTACCCAATGAGCACCGTGACCCATTTGACCGAATTATCATTGCTCAGTCGATAGTCGAAGCAATACCATTATTAAGTGCCGATCGGGTTTTCGATCGATATCTAGTTGATAGAATCTGGTAGGCTATGCCAACGAATCTGGTAGCCGATCGATCATTAATGTATCACAAGCTAGCTATTGGAGTGATGGCGTGACTCGATCGAATCTGCTGACAAAAACGATTGAGCTAGATCAATGTGGTGGCTGGGGGGTTCGATTTCCCCAAGGAGCGGGCTTCCGCCAACGAGATCACCAGCCGAATTTTTGTGCCTATTATCGGATTCATCACAAAATTTGGAATGGCGGAGGTGGTGGTGCGGAAATTCCTTCCGCAGGGGTGATATG
>CASBPY010000279.1 GCA_949127675.1 Synechococcales cyanobacterium PMM_0072 | reverse complement strand
TCCTCAAACCCTGGGAAGTAGTCGCCGCCAGGATTTCATCTGCGGCTGAAGCTGACTTTGCGATCGCTTTCTACAATCCGATTTCCAGCCACAGAAGCTGGCAATTGACTGCTGCGAAGGAAATTCTATTGAAATATCGAGCGAGTACTACTCCAGTTATCCTCGCCCGTAATTTGGGCAGATCTGGGCAGGAAGTGCGGGTAATTACCTTGGGAAAATTAGTGCCGGAATCAGCCGACATGAGAACGGTGATTTTGATTGGTTCGAGTCAAACCCGATTGATTCCCCGCGCGGATGGCAGCAATTGGGTTTACACACCTCGATCGTACTGAAGGATGAGTAACTTGTGATCGATCGAGTTTATTTTTTGATATTGATCAGATCGGTCAAAATATTATCTAAACCACCATTGACTTGAATTCGATCGATCTTTTCGGCAATTCGCTCTAATATTTCCAACTCTTTTAATCGCAGGGCGACCGGATTTTCTTCCATTACCTTGGCGGTATTGAGCATACTGCGGGTAGCGGCTGTTTCCTCGCGGCGGCGGACAACGTTGGCTTGGGCGGCCTTCTCGGCTTCGACGACTTTACTGAGGATGGTTTTGATTTCCCCAGGTAAGATGATGTCCTTCACGCCGACAGATTCGACGGTTAAGCCATAATTGGTTGTCTTGGTGCGAATATACTCGGCAATATCTCGATCGATCCCACCTTTATCTTCTAGCAATCCATCCAAGGTTCGATCTCCGACTGTACCTCGGAGGGCAAACTGAAGTTCTTTGTACAGAAATCCGCTAATATCCACCAAATTATTCATCGCTTGCAGCGGATCGCTAATCCGATAACCTGCTGTGAGATTCAGCCTTACAGGGACTTTATCTTTGGTCAGAATATCTTGTCCCGATACTTCCATTGCCTGAAGTCGCAGATCGATGGCGATCGATCCGAACGATCGATTAAATGTCCACCAGGCATGAATACCTGGCTCTAGCTGGCTCTGAAATACCCGATCGATATACAAGAAACCTAAATGTTGGACAGGCACTTCCAGAGTGTGGAGGGACTCGTTGCTGAGATATTTAATCGCAGATGAACCTGATACCAATTCTGCAACTAATTTAGTTGATAATTTCGGTTCGGTACTAATATCAATAATCTCTACTGTCACACCTTGCCAAAACAATTTGCGACTGTGGGGTGGCAAAATAGCGATCGGTTGTTGACGCTCGCGGACGATGGCGACTTGCTGGGCTAATGTTTCAGCAACAGTACAATATTGGGCGATAAATTCGGGGTGTCGATCAATTAACACCTCTTGATCGGGAAAAGCTGGATTAAGATCCAGTCGGTTAAGAGTTTTGAACTGGAGATCTTTTGATGATGTCCAAAACCCATATTCACCTGTTCCTAAAGGACGAACGAAGTTCTTTTGAATGTACATCAAGCCAATTTCCGATTCTGAAACCTGAAATTTCTTGACTCCACTCAAAGCAATCCCGCGCGTTTGCTCTACTAAAGCTGCTGGCAATTCTATGTTTTCAGATAGATTGAAATAATCAACTTTAACAGGAACAAAGCCTTTCCAAAAAGCGCGTAATTGGTTTGGTTCAACTGTAACCCAATTTTGACCAATTTGGAGAAGTGCTACTCGATCAAACTCAGTTTTGACGATCGTTAAATGCTGTTCTAATTTTGCCCGATCGGTCTGTAACAGTAGTTCTAAGTAATCAATCTGAACTTCGGGCTGATTGAGATCGTAGGTAGTAACGCGCCAATTCCAGCCGAAATAGCGGTGAATCCCTGGCTCTAAAATTGCTTTAAAATCGCTCCGATTATATAAAATTCCCCGTTCGTTGGGCTTGATGTAGAAAGTCTTAAACATTTAATGTGGTGGGTTCTGTCGATCGCTACCGAACTAACATGATGGTAAATTACGCGCTAATTTAGCTCTGTAATTGCTGGCGTTGTTGACAGCTTTTGTGACGGATGATCGGTTTAGTTGTAACTGGATCAAGCGAGTTGATTAGCTAGAACTATCCGAGGATAAATCTATCTCACTCAACCAGCAAATATATCGTTCAATTGAAGGAATATACTCAAATTAAAACTTCAGTCGATCGCGCTAGTCCAAAATCTGCGGCGATATCGCCCAACGCCAACTTTCCAGAGTTTGAAAATAATGGACTCGAACCATCTTGGGATCGCTCCTGTACCTATGGATTTCTCCATGATTTGTTGGTGGCTTGCGCCGCTTCATCCTTAGTGAAGTGCCTAAATTTTGAACCTTTGGCTGGGTTTAAAGTACAGGATTTGAACCTGTTACACGTCAATGATGAGTTGACTGCTCTATCCAAATGAGCTAACTTTTGGGAGTACGATCTGGGACTCGAACCCAGCCTCGACCGATTAATTTCGGCTGCTTTGCCAACTAAGCTAATCATACAGTAGACAAATAATCAGGCGACGGTACACGCTCAGACCAGAGGCTGGCGTACCAGGCGGTGATTTAGAATCCGCACTATAGTCGGCAATCTTATTGGCTGTCTAATTTCTATCGTAACATGTGAAGATTGCTAACCAGATTAAAAATATAAATTCAGACATGAACTACTTGATCGTCAGCTCTGAAAATTAAAGGTAGGGGCAATATAAATTGTCCCTACCTTTAATTTCGAGATCAAATACAATTAGCCAAATTGACCGCTCATTGAAGATTTGGCAGAATTATACACATCCTGACCGTTATCTTCGTAATCGATCGTCATTTGGACTGGCTTACAGCGTTTGATCGCGACCTGAATACCTTGAGCTGATTCGCTCTCCAAATCTTCTACATAACCAATTTTAGCTGCATCAGCTTCGACTGCGCTGATGAACGGCCCAAAGTAATAAGTACAGTGAGGTCGTTCGGTGGTAATTTCGACCCACCAAGCTTGTCCGACGAGGTGGAGCGCACTGCTCCAAAGATCTTGAATATTCATTGGTTTCGATTCCGCTGATTCAAAAGAGGTTGATAAGTTGAGAGACTTGGAGAATTGTCTTAGAGAAGTATCTAGCCCCTAGATACTCAGTAAGCCCAAAATACCTGCTTAACGCTCAGATAGTCGTAAAGTATTTGACGATCGCTGGCGAGATATCTCATACAAGCACATGGCAGCAGCGTTAGCAACATTCAAACTTGGGGTTTTTCCTTTGAGCGGAATCGAAACCAAGTGATCGCAGCCTTTTTGGGTCAGCAAGCTCAATCCATCGCCTTCAGAGCCGATCGCTAGCACTACAGGTCGTCGATCGGTAAAATCAACAGTATGGATTGCTTGTTCGGCTTCAGCCATTGTGCCATAGATCCAGAAGCCTGCTTCTTTGAGCTGAGTCAGGGCACGGCTGAGATTGACGACCCGCGCAACAGGCAGATGTTCTAGTGCTCCAGCAGCTACTTTTAGCACAGTGGAAGTGATCCCAACCGCGCGACGCTGAGGAATAACCACGCCTTGAGCACCTAAAGCTTCGGCAGTACGGACGATCGATCCCAGATTTTGGGGATCGGTGATACCATCGGCGACGACGATGATTGGGCCATCTGTAGCGGCTAATGCCCGCGTAATCAGTTCTTCAATTTCGAGGTAGTCGTGCGGTGCGACTTGAGCGACGATCCCTTGATGATTACCACCATTAGAAAGATAGCTCAACCTTTGGGCATCGACTTCATCAACGACGGTGCCATTGGATTTGGCTTGGTCGATCAGGGTGAAGAAGGCTGGGTGATGGCGAAGTTTGGAAAGTACCCAGATTTTGTTGATTTGGCGTTCTTTTTCGATCGCAGTGAAGACCGAATGTTTACCAAATAGGTAATCGGTGACTTCTTCTTCGGTGATTTCTGGTGCGGGGGGATCTTGCCACCCACCGCGATTGTTGCGACCACCACCAGATCGATCTTGCCACTCTTTGGG
>CASBPY010000278.1 GCA_949127675.1 Synechococcales cyanobacterium PMM_0072 | reverse complement strand
TCTAAAATCCGCCAATACACTACCGCATCCACCGTCACCGAGACATTATCACGGGTGATACATTGCTGAGGTGGAATATCAATGACTCTTTCTCTAATAGTTTGTTGTAACGAAACTCTCTCCATCATTGGAATTAGATAATTCAATCCAGGCTGGAGCTTTTTGCCTGTATATTTACCCAATCTTTCAACCAGAGCTTCATCCCCTTGATTGACAATTTTAATCCCAGATAAACCACCAAAGCCCAATACAGCAGCAATAATTAAAGCAAATGGATCCATAATATTATCAACTCTAAATATCTTAATTTTTAACCTCAATCTGATGATTGAGTTCCCAAAGCCTAAAGCCTAAAGCCTAAAGCCTAATCCCTAAGCGGCATTACAATCAACGTCGTACCTTCCCGACTGACCACGTACAATTGCTCGTGAGCTTCGATCGAATCTACCCCTTCAGCACATTTTGCGCGCCAAGAGGCTCCTTCATATAGTACCCGCCCAGGTTGATTTGGCATCATGGCGGTCAATGCCTCTGCTGCTGTTGACTCTTGAATCTTGCGTGAGCTACGTTTTTTATTGATGCGATAGCCTAAAATGATCAAGCCACAGGAGACTAACATCCAGATTACTATTTGGGCACCAATCCATGATGGTATTACTACAGCAACTAGGGCTACCAGCAAGGCACTCACACCCATGCAAACCGCTGTAAATGCGGTAGGCACCACAAGCTCGATCAGACATAGGGTGGTGCCGATGATCGCCCACACGCCACTGGGACTAATTTCGATGTTACCGATCGTTACTTGACTGAGCCAGATCATAATATTTACTATTGGATCGATCGTCTATCTCAACATTAACTAACAAAACCCAGAAATGACCAAAATTTTATCTATACTTAACCGAGGTAATCTTACTTGAAAT
The DNA here is from genome assembly GCA_949127675.1 of Synechococcales cyanobacterium PMM_0072. Taxonomy (GTDB): domain Bacteria; phylum Cyanobacteriota; class Cyanobacteriia; order Cyanobacteriales; family Chamaesiphonaceae; genus Chamaesiphon. Next base: position 2,239 of record CASBPY010000278.1, on the reverse strand, counting down.
ATTGGTTAATGAAGTCTGAGCCTGATGTCTATGGGATTGCCGATCTGGAACGCGATCGAACTACAGTTTGGGATGGAGTAAGAAATTATCAAGCCCGAAATTTTCTCAAATCAATGGAAGTTGGTGATTTAGCTTTCTTTTATCACTCCAATACCAAGCCACCAGGAATTGTGGGACTGATGAAAATAATTGAATCGCCAGTTGTCGATCCGAGTCAATTCGATTTAGATAGTGATTATTACGACCCAAAATCTACCCAAGCAGCTCCCCGTTGGCACACTGTCAAATTAGAATTTGTCCGTACATTCGATCGACAGATTGATCTGACCGAATTACGCGATCGATTTACCCCAGAAGAGTTGCTAGTCGTCAAGCAAGGCAATCGACTATCCGTCATGCCCATCCTCAAAAACATCGCTGAGAAAATTCTCAAATTAACTGAATCCCTAACGCCTAAAACCTAAAGCCTACAAATTCACAGGTAAATCAATCCCCCAATTTCTGTAATTGGCATAATAACGGCCACTGCGGGGTGGACAATTAATCGAATTGCATAATTGACGTGCGAACTTTTTTTCGATCGCCCGAGCTGACTTTTCGAGTGGATTATTTTCATAAGTCTGTCCGCCTCGATCGTAACCTTGAAAATAGCTTTTGCCAAACTTGCTAATCCCGCCAGCTTGCTGACATTGTTGGCTGTGAGTCATTTCATGGGCGAGTAAGATCAATCCATTAGTCTGGCGGGGTTTGTAGGCTGCCCGAATATAGATCCGATCGCAATAAGTTTGGGCAGCCGAATTAACGTTACCAATATGAGTTTCCTGACCATCCTGCGACCAGCGATCGAGTAACTTAGCTTGATATACGATGGTAACTTGATCGACCAAATCACCAAACAAGGGTCGCAAATAGCCCTTCTGAGTTGGATCTAATGGTATTCCCTGGGGGTTTCGGATTGCCATGATTTGGGCGGCAAATGGCAGCACTGTCGCCCCAGTTTCACCCCAAGCCCGCGCGGAAGATGGCGGGGTAATTTCTGGCAGAGTTGGCAGTTCCAGATCAGTTGGAATCAAATCTCCCGCAGCTAATCGATCTTGAAGTGAATGGGGAAACAACAGTGCCACCGTCGCAACTGCTGTAATCAAAGCTAGCAAACAAAATTGATAAAACTTACTCATGTCCGAGATCGTCGTTGGCACAAATTGAGCTAAAGCTGATGGGGATGTAGAATCCCTGTCAATATAATAACAATCTGAGCAGGATCGGCACATTCAATCGTGTATTAGAATCCCTGCACTGAAGCAAATTTAGACAAATACTTCTCAGCGTGCAACTAAGTAGATAGAATTAGACTAAAGAATCTTTTATTTAGATTGCAGGACAAAATATTTTATGACACCCTCGTTAGCCAATTTTATGTACAGCCTCCTTGCTGGTGGCCTAATTGTCGTCGTTCCCGCTACTATCTTCCTGGTTTTCATTAGCCAAAAAGATCGAATTGAACGCTCTGAGTAGTTCTCGATTCTCCAGGGAAGAGGCTCCGCCAACGACATTATTTAGCCTCAGTTGGGTACTATGACCGATCTGAGGCTTTGTAGTGACAATACTTAGTCAATTTTACTGATGGACGATCGAGATCGATCGGGACAAACTAGAGATGGTAGACTCTTTAGCACACATCCTCGCGATTTTTCGCTAGGATCTACTATATATATCCAAGCAGAGATCGGGTCGGGTTAAAGCGTCCGAGCTTGCTGAGAAGTTGGAGCAGATTTATTAATTATGGGTTTTGGCATTTCCGCAGCATCATTATTTGGCTTGGTTCTGGTTATTGCGTCTTTATCTTTATTCGTTACCAGCAGGCTCAAACCGAGCTTATACGAGGATTCGGACAATATCTATGTGATCGCTGGGGTCGTGTGTGGCTTGATCTTGATGGTCAACATCGATCTGAACCCGGCAATGTCATTCCAACAATTGTTGCTGCTTCCGGCAACGATTACTCTGATGTGGCGATTTATTAACTTAAGAGCCGAAAACAAACAGCTCAAAAGCGGTGATCGCAGTACTGGTCGGGAAGCCTCCTCACGGAAATCAGCATACAGTGCCCGAATTGATGATGAGCCAGAGTATGCACCAGCCAAACGGGGCAATCGTCGCACCAAAGATAGATTCGATCGCACTAACGAACGCGAAGACCGAGAAGAGCTTCCTAGTCGTCGATCTGCGACTAGAGAGT
>CASBPY010000277.1 GCA_949127675.1 Synechococcales cyanobacterium PMM_0072 | reverse complement strand
ATTGTTATCGTCCCCAACCAATCCAACAAAAAATGTGGGCAATCAAACCAGATGTACGGTACGTCGCAAATCCACTCAAAGGATCGGATCATAATCGGGGAATTGCAGTAGACTTAACAATTCTCGATCGCAATGGCAAACCGCTAGATATGGGTACAGTATTTGATGAATTTAGCCCCAAATCTCATCATACTTATCTCGAATTATCGCCGCAAGTATTGAAGAATCGATCGCTATTGAAGACCACAATGGCATCAGTCGGACTTCGACATCTCAATACCGAATGGTGGCACTATGCCTGGAATGGTCAAAAGCCACCTGTTGGCAAATGGGTGTGGGATTGCATTAAACCTGCCTAGCAATTGCCCGATCGATTTCATCAGAATTAGCACTGTTATAGCTCCAAGCGTTGACCAGATCGATCGCAGTGAGTGAGGGATAATTTTCAAGCAGTTTTGCTTCACTAAGTCCTAATCGGCCGTAACTCACTAATAATCAAACAGGTATTCGGGTATCTCGAATGCAAGCTTCACCACCCATTACCCCAGGAGTTTTATGGATGCCTTGCCAGGGTGTTTCCAGGCTACTGGAAAGGAAGTGAATCAGGTTAGATTTTTCGGTGGGAGTCAGTGAGAGGAGTTGGGTTTGGAGTTCTTGGATGGTCATAAACTATTCACGACTCAGAAGGCCATACCATTATTTTACTGGAAATTTCTAGGATCTAGATTTGACCATCAAGGCTCGATCGAGTCATCTAGGATAAAATAGAACATACAGACTTATTAACGATTCTGCCGAAAAGAGTTTATGAGTATCAATTTACCAAGCGTAGATCCAACAGGTAGAGATAAGTTGGAGTTGAGAAGATCCCAACAGTTAGAGTTTTTGCTGACTGTATTAAGGTCGATCGATCAGAGCAATGGTAATCCTGATATCATTTATCCACTTCTTCGGCAGAATTTAGATCTACTCGATCTGGACATAATTGAAGTATTCAAAAATTGGGCAAATGATACTCTTGCTGAAATCGATCTCGTCCAGCAAAGATTGATCGCAATAGATATCTGGAATCATGGCAACCTACTTCAGCAATTCCATCAGGGAAATAAGACTGTCAATATGGAATGGTCGATCGAATGTTATGTTCAAGCTCTTAAAGTATTTACTGTTAGTGCAGATCTTGAAAACTGGGGTGCAATCCAGAATAATCTAGCAAATGCTTATAGTGAGAGAATTAGAGGTGACAGGGCTGAAAATTTAGAACGGTCGATTGAGTTCTATGAATCGGCACTCCATGTCAGAACTCGGGCTGATTTTCCCATCGATTGGGCGATGACTCAAAATAATCTCGCGGCTGCTTATAGCAATAGAATTAGAGGTGACAGAGCTGAGAATTTAGAACAGTCGATCAAGTGTTATGAATCAGCACTCCAAGTTAGAACTCAGGCCGATTTTCCCGTCGATTGGGCGATGACTCAAAATAATCTTGCAAATGCGCATAGCAATAGAATCAGAGGTAACAAGGCTGAAAATTTAGAACGGTCGATTGAGTGCTATGAATCGGCACTCCAAGTTAGAATTCAGGCGGATTTTCCCATCGACTGGGCGATGACTCAAAATAATCTCGCGGCTGCTTATAGTGAAAGAATTAGAGGTGACAAGGCTGAAAATTTAGAACGGTCGATCGCATTTTATCGTGCAGCTCTGGAGGTGATAACCCCGGAAGCATTTCCCTGTGAGTGGGGGAAGATTCAATTAAGTTTAGCCCAATTTAGCATTGAAAATCTCCACAACTATCAAGTAGCTACCGAGCATCTCCAGTCTACCTATGAACACTTATTAGCCAACAATAACGATACAGGCTTATTAGCGCAGACGATGTTTGAATTAGCGCGGTGTTTTCATAAAACTGGTTGCTTAGAACAAGCCAAAATGTATTTTAAAGATTCAATTCGGCTTTATCAAAGGTTAGAACAACCGACTCAAGTTGCGGCAGCTACATCTGCACTTGGCAACCTTGAACTCCAAATGGGTCTATTGGAGGATGCGCGGCTGCACCTGCAAACAGCCTTAGAGTTTTATCAAGCCGCAGGCAATCCAGAATGGGTAGAATCAATTCAGGAGTTGCAGCAATATCTACCAGTAACTAGCGGAGCAGCAATATCGTGAGTCTCAAAGATTATAAACAAACCCAACAACAATGGGGTTTGAGTGACAACCCGTTTGATTTTACGCCGCCAGACGACTTTGGGCTAGTCGCCAAAATTTTTCAGGGTAGATCCCAGGAGCTAGATAGTGCTTTGCCAGCACTGTATGAAGGTCGCAACGTTTTGATTCGCGGCACTTGGGGCATCGGCAAGACAGCACTGATCAAAACTCTGTTGTATCGGCTCCAACAAGAAGTCTCCGAACTCGGTGAAGAAATGTTGGTGTTGTATCTAGGTGGAATTCCCAAAGCTACCGTTGCTGATTTTTATCGAGCAGTCCTGTTGGCAATCACCCAGCAGATGTCTCAGCAAAGTTCTGAAGCCAAAAAAGTTGCTGATAGCTTGACCGGGATGTCCATTCAAAGCAGTAAGGTCAAAAAAGAAGGTGGTGTTAGTCTGGGGGTGTTTTCGTTCAAATTTTCGGATGAACCTAATGCCGCCGAAATTAGAGAGAACGAGATTTACCAGCAATTGTTGTATTGGTTGAATGAAGCTGAGGAAATTTATGGCAAAGTAGTAATTGCGATCGACGATCTCGATAAACGCGATACTCCCATCGTCCAAGAAATCATCGAAAATAGTCTCGATCTATTTCGTCAAGGTAAAAGACGGGCTTTTATTATGACTGGGCGCGGTTTTACCGATCTGCAAGAAGCAACTTTGTTTTCTCTGGGTATCTTTAGCGAAGACATCAATCTCCAGCGGATGAGCAACGCCGATTTGCGGCAGATTGTGATCAATTATCTCAATACGGTGCGGCAGCAACCCAGCGACAGTATTGCACCTTTTACCGCAGAAGTCCTCGATCGAATCATTGAAGCCGCCCAAGGAACACCCCGCCAACTCAATAATATTTGCGAAAAAGTCTTACGCCAAGCGGCGATGCAAAAACATCTCTCGATCGATCTCCCTGTCTGGCAGACGATCTGGCCGAGAATTCAGGCCAGTGTGATCCAAGAGATTAGCCCCCGCTTACAACGGCTGCTATATGTAGCCTACGAACAAAAAGGTCTCAGCGAAGATATCTCAAATGCCACACTCGATCGACTCGAAGCCCGCACATTTACCTCAATTATGCCTGAAATCCAGCAACTAGAAAGTATGGATCTGATGATGAGAGTAGAAGACACGCGAGGTGTTCGATTCGTCCCTTCTCGGCTTTATCTACCACCAGCCGACCCAAACCCAGCCTAAAAATTCATTTTTAATATGACAGTTACTGCGCCGATCTCAACCGCTCTAGATCCTAGTATCGGATTCACCACCGCCGTAACAGCATTGGCTCCGATGCAGGATGTGACGGATCTTGGCTTTATGAATGTCATCGCTGAATATGGCTGTCCCGATTACTTTTTCACTGAGTATTTTCGGGTGCATGAGAGTTCTAGATTGGATAAACCAATCTTGAGGTCGATCACTGAGAATACCACTGGTAAACCGATCTTTGCTCAGATGATTGGAGAGAGTATTCCTGATTTGGTGCGGATTGCCAAGTTGTTGAGTGACTATCCGGTGGCGGGTATCGATCTGAATATGGGTTGTCCCGCACCGAGGATTTATCGCAAGAATGTGGGGGGTGGACTATTGCGCGATCCTGATCAGATTGATCGGATTTTAGGTGAGTTGAGAGCAAATATAGCAGGGCGGTTGACGGTCAAGATGCGGATTGGGTTTGAGGATACGAGTCAATTCGATCGAGTATTAGATCTGATCGATAAGCATGATATCGATTTGCTCAGTCTGCACGGTCGGACTGTGAAGGAAGCATATCACGGGGCGGTGCATTATGATTCGATCGCTCAGGCGGTGGCAAGGTTGCGCTGTCCGGTGCTGGCAAATGGCAATGTGAGTTCAGTATCGACAGCGATGGCGGTGCTGTCACAGACTCAAGCTGCGGGGGTGATGATCGGTAGATCGGCAATTCGCAATCCGTGGATTTTCAGCCAAATTCGGCAGGCGTTAGGGGGACAGGAAATTTCGGTGGTGACACTAGGGCAAGTACGGGGTTATATCGATCGAATTTACGAGATGCCTAAGGTCAAAGTAGTACCAGAAAAATCACGGGTTAGTCATCTCAAGATGTATCTCAACTATATCGGGCAAAGTGTCGATGCCGAGGGTGGTTTTCTGCGGGAGATGCGACGGGCGCAAACAGAGGTGGAATTATTCGGTATTTGCGATCGATATTTGCTCACCAACCCACAACAATTATTCTCCCCAGATCCATATCCAGGTATTTTTGCCCGCCCAAAGTGTGAGGATTAGTCAGAGAACTATGCCATTAATAGCTTGAGATATTCTGGTGGTACATGGTCAACCAGCCAGACATCGTTGTCTGTGCAATAAAAGTCATGCCCATTACTTTCCATCAGGATTGCATTCACACCGATGATGATGCTCTTGCCCCGTCTGCCACCGACCTCATGAGCCACACTCAAATTTGTGGTGAGATGAACATGATGACGAGACATTTTTTGGAGTCCTGTCTTTAAAATTTCGGTGACAGCTTTGGTATGAGTCCCGTGATAGAGAATCGCGGGCGGAGTCTGCACTGTCAGTTGCAAATCTACTTCGGTAGAATGTCCCTGATTAGCACGAATTAAATCACCGGAATCGTCGAAGCCAAAACGTTGTTTATTATTGGTTTCGACTACTTGCTGTAGCTCAAGTAGACTAAGCTCAAAGCCATGTTGAGCTGCTGCTGTCAGCAGTTTAGATACTTCCACCCATCCACCTGGTAAGAGTTCCAATCCGATCCGTTCTGGCTGATGGCGCAGGTGTTTGGATAAATATTTGCTGATTCTAGTGCAGCGTTGGGGAGTTAGTAATTCGGTCATGAGTTGGGATTGGAAGTTGGGAGATGAGAGCTGAGAGAAATTTTTGGGGACTGGAGATCGATCGGATTAAGATTAAGATATCGTATAATTTCGGCTCTGAATATGGCGATCGAGATTACAGTAGAGGCTGGTATCTATCTACTTAGATCCTACTGAACCCTAATTTCTAACCAGCATGGAAAGCCAAGATTTACTACTTTTAGTCGTATTACTCTGCCCAGGATTACTTCTCTCTGTCACCATTATGCTCACCTTTGCCGCCGGAGGGTGAGTTTACCAATCTCTTGGAGTCAAACCCCGCGCGTGTTGATAGCAGTTTTCGGCTTCGTGCCATTGTTGGAGACTGCTGTAGACTCGACCTTTGTTGAACCAGAATTCTGGATGTTCGGGATCTAGTTCGGTGGCTTGCTCGAAGCTGAATAGGGCATTTTCAAGTCGATTTAGTTCGAGTAGGCAGTTGCCGCGACTATTCCAAGCAGCGGCGCGATCTGGGTCGAGTTTGAGAGCGATTTCGTAGTCGGCGAGGGCGGCTTCATATTCTTTGCGTTGGAGATGAATATTGCCCCTGCGATACCAAGCAAGGGTATAGTCTGGGTCTAGTTTGATCGATCGATCGAGGCTAGCAATTGCTGGATCTAGCTGACCGAGAGCTTGCTGGGAGATCGCTTGTTTGTACCAGGTGGGCGCGTCATCATCCCGAAGTTTGATGCTGATTTGGTAGCACTGGAGTGCCTCGGCATATTGCTGGAGGTTGAGGTGGATGATCGCTTGGTTGTTCCAGCCGTTGGTATCTTGGGGCGCGACTTTGCTAGCTTGACGATAACTGTGTAGGGCTTCTTCGAGGTTGCCGATTTGGAATAGGGCATTACCGCGACTATTCCAAGCGCGTTCAAGTGAGGGTGCTAACTTGAGGGCACGATCGAAACTAGCGACGGCGGCATCCCATTGGCTGAGTTCCAGCAGCGCATTACCGCGATGGTAATAGGCTTGGTGATCATCGGGATTGAGAATCGCACAGTTATCATAACAGGCGATCGCATCTTCATATTTGTGGAGCTGGAATAGAGCGATGCCCCGATTGAGCCAGACGACAGGATCTTGTTTTTCGATCTCGATACTTTGCTCGTAACAAGCGAGGGCTTCTGTCCAGCAACCGAGCTGCTGGAGGGCACTACCCCGCCCGTTCCAAGCGTTGGCATCTTGGGGATGAATATCGAGGCTGCGTTCGTGGGCGGCGGCGGCTTCTTGGTAGCGGTTGAGGTGGAATAGGGCTTTACCCCGATTGTGCCAGCTTTGGTAGAATTGGGGCTGCAATTCGATCGCTTTGTCATAACTAGCAATCGCCGCTTCATAGCGTTTGAGCGACCCCAGGACATTACCGTGGTTGTTCCAGATGTAGTAATCCTCAGGTTTGAGCGTCAGGGCACGTTGATAGCTATCCAAGGCAGGTTCCAATTGTCCTAAT
>CASBPY010000276.1 GCA_949127675.1 Synechococcales cyanobacterium PMM_0072 | reverse complement strand
GATCTTCGCAGCCAATCAAATATAGATCTGTAGATTAGGTTTCTTTCCTCAACCCAACCTACAAAATTCTACTAAACAGCCGTCAGCTCTTTCTCTTCTTCCTCTTCAGTTTCGCCATAATCATAAGGTCCAGTAGTCAATACAGGCAAAACCTCGAAATTCTCGATTTCTGGTGGTGAAGTTGTTTGCCAATCTAGCGTTAACGCATTCCAAGGATTGTTTCCGGCTGGTTCGCCTTTGTAAGCACAGTAAATCGCATTTACCAAAAATGGCACTGTCGAAATCGCTAAAACATAGCTACCGTAGGTACAAACCTGATTCAAACCTTGAAATTCTGGTGCGTACATCGCAATCCGTCGCGGCATCCCCTGGAGTCCAAGTACATGCATCGGCAGGAAAGTCACGTTGAAACCAACATAAGTTAAAACAAAGTGAATCTTGCCCCAAGTCTCATTAATATGTCGCCCAGTAACTTTCGGGAACCAGTGATAGATCCCCGTATAGATCCCAAACACACTCCCACCAAACAGCACATAGTGCAAGTGAGCAACGACGAAGTAGGTATCGTGAACGTGAATATCAAATGGCACCGCTGCCAGCATGACTCCAGTAATCCCCCCAATCACAAAGGTTGAGATAAAGCCCATTGCAAATAGCATCGGACTATTGAGATTGATCTTCCCACCCCACATAGTAGCCAGCCAACCAAAGATTTTGATCCCAGTTGGTACCGCAATTACCATCGTGGTAATCATGAAAAACATCCGCAACCAAGGGGGTGTACCGCTAGTAAACATGTGATGCGCCCAGACAATCAAGCCCAAGAAACTAATCACCATACTAGAATATGCGATCGCACCATACCCAAAAATTGGCTTGCGACAATGAACCGGAATTACTTCAGAAATTACCCCAAAGAAGGGCAATACCATAATGTATACCGCTGGGTGAGAATAGAACCAGAACATGTGCTGATAAACTACTGGCTCACCACCCCCAACTGGATTAAAAAAGGCAGTGCCAGCAATTAGATCAAAGGAAAGTAAGATCAATGCACCAGCGAGAACTGGAGTCGCAATCAACATTAACAAGGAAGTTGCCAACATTGCCCAACAAAAGAGCGGCATTTGCATCATTGACATACTAGGAACGCGCATCTTGATAATTGTGGTGAAGAAATTAATTCCCCCCAAAATTGACGATGTTCCAAGTAGTAAGAGAGTCATAATCCAGATCCCTTCACCCACCTTACCTGTGAGTAAACTCAGCGGTGGATAGGAAGTCCAACCAGATTGAGCGGGACCTAAAAAGAAGCTCGCCATCAGCATTAATCCAGCAGGAGGAATAATCCAAAATGCCACCGCATTGAGCTTAGGAAATGCCATATCCCGTGCCCCAATCATTAGGGGTAAAAGATAGTTAGCAAATGCACCCGTTCCAGCAGGCACGATCCACAGAAAGATCATGATCGTTCCGTGCATAGTAAACATACTATTGTATGTACTGGGATCGACTAGATCCGCATCAGGTGTAGCTAGTTCTGTCCGAATGCCTTCTGCTAATAAGCCACCAATAATATAAAAGATAAATCCAGTCACAAAGTACTGAATTCCAATCACTTTATGATCGGTACTAAAGGTAAAATAGTCCTTCCAAGTACGATGGTGGATCACCACCTGTTCTTCTGGAATTTGAGTTGGAATTGATAGTTCTGCTGTCATAAGTAAGGGATTAGGCTTGAGGTTTTAAGCTTTAGGGAAAATCCCCTCCTCGGAGCGGCGGTTTTATTCGGAGGTTCCCTCCGAATAAAAAAACCGACAAGACAGGGGTGCCCGTAGGGCGAGGTGGGTAGATCCTCGCAGCCCACTATTTAATTGCCGATGCGATCGATCCAATCATGTCATGATGTTGGAGCTGCTCGACCATTTCTGGTTTCACGCCCATTTCATGAGCATAGGGAGCTAGATATTTAGCTGGAGGCATATTCGCGGGATTCATCGCAATTGTCTGTTTGACGATATCGGCTTGGGCTTGGGCAGATTGTTGCTGACTAGCAATCCAAGTATCGTACTCTTCAGGTGTGTGGACGATCATCTGTGTCACCATTGAACCGTGATAGCCACCACAGAGTTCGGCACACCGGAGGGGGTAAGTACCAACTTTATTCGTAGTGAACCGCAGTTGGGTTTGAGTACCAGGAATTACATCTTGTTTGAGTCGCAATTGGGGAATCCAGACAGCGTGAATTACGTCTTGAGCATTCATGTTGAGTTGAACTTCCTTGCCGACTGGAACGTGAAGCTCTCCAGAAGTAATGTTTATTTCTGGATAGGTAAAGATCCAAGCATATTGGAGTCCCAACACATTGACATTGACAGCAGCAGCTTTACCCTGATTGGCAGGAGACGCACCTACACCTAATACGGCCATCATCGGACTGCCTTTGGGCAGATTGTCATCCATGTCCATAGTTGCCGCCATCGCACTGCCTTTGCCTGCGGGCATCCCGTGCATGGCGTGCATCCCATCAGCACTAGGATCGAAACCACCCATCTCGTTGTAGATTTCAAAACTGTAGATCGAAATCCACAGCACGATAGCAGCCGGAATTGCTGTCCAGAGGATCTCTAAGGGTACATTGCCTTCGATCGCAGAACCGTCGCCGAGTTCACCAGGCTTACGCCGAAACTTGATCGCACAATAGACGATCACGCCTTGAACGAGTAGAAATAGTCCGACCGAAATCGTCATCATGGCATTGAATAGACCATCGATGTGTCCGGCTTCCTCAGATGCAGCCACGGGCATCAATCCGTGATTTTGCCCATACCAGAGACTAACGAGGGTTAATCCTATGCCCAGTAGGAGGGTAATAATTGAGCTAGGAATATTCATTCGAGGTTAAGAGTTGAGTTAGATAGTTAAGAATAATAACGAAGTGAAAATAGCCACAGTTTGGCTAACTATCTTTACTAAGGTACCGTAGCCGATCGAAGAGATCGGTACTCGATCGCATTTCTTCAGCATTTCTTTGGGATTGGGCGGGTAAAAATTGTCAAACTAGGGTGGGATCGTTACAAATTAAAGCCTTAACATTTTCTTCGGGATCTGGATTGCTCGAACCTTAAAGCCAGACAGCGTAAAGCTTGAAACAGTTAGTTGTGGATACCGATCCGACCAGATTCCCTGTTCATCCACCCACGGTCACTAGGTATTAATGCTAATTTGGGAATAATTGATTGAAATAGCGTAGCTAAGAAAGCACAATTTAAACAAATTAACGCTACCATCATCCAAACTATGTCAGATTCTGCATTTATTCCTCAATATCCGGCTGGCGAAGCTGAATCGCCGCAACATCAAGATATGACGATGATCCAGACTCGGATCCGTAGATCGATCTGGAAAATTGCTTTTGCGACACTACTATTAATGGCTGTAGGCAGTGCAACCAGAGTAATGAATGCTGGTTTAGCCTGCCCTGATTGGCCATTGTGCTATGGACAATTGGTACCAACTCAGCAGATGAATCTTCAGGTATTTTTAGAATGGTTTCATCGCCTGGATGCAGGATTAATTGGCTTGAGTACGCTCGGATTGGCTGGATCAGCCTGGTGGTATCGCAAACAACTTCCGCACTGGTTGCCTTGGGCGACAACCTTTGCATTGAGTTTGATTCTCGTTCAAGGAGCATTGGGTGCGTTCACTGTCACCGAATTACTCCGCTTTGACATCGTAACCGCCCACCTCGGCACAGCATTACTATTTTTTATCACATTACTCTCGATCGGCACTAGTTTACTTCCAATCACCCAGTCACCCAGTCACCCAGTCACCCCCTCACCCTATCTCCCTCTCACTGCCGCCATCTTTGTCTATATCCAAAGCATCCTCGGTGGCTTAGTTGGATCTCAGTGGGCATTGCACCAATGTTTTGGCAACTCCGAGCTTTGTACTGTGATGAACAGTCACATTATTGGTGTTGTACCCGCCACATTGAGTTGTATTGCAGTGATTTTCACCCTCTGGCGCAGCCCAGATTCACCAGCACTTGCCCGTAAATTAGGGCTGATTGTAGGCGGGCTATTAATCGCCCAAATCTTCTTAGGTACAGCTACTTTCAAGCTGCATCTTCAGGTGGAAACATTAACGGTTGCTCACCAATCGATTGGTGCAATGTTACTCGGCACGCTAGTTGTAATCACCGCTTCCCTCTGGCGTTCTACTCGTTTGCCGCTCGTCGATCTCAACTAAAATCTTTCTCTTTATATTTAAAAATATCCCTAATTTCCCCACATGCAAGAAACTATCGATCAGGTTGTTGAATCCAAACACCAAAGTTTTCCGGAAGTAATCCAGAGTTACTATCAACTCACTAAACCAAGAATTATTCCTCTGCTACTGATCACAACAGCGGCAGCAATGTGGATGGCTTCTGATGGCGCAACCGATCCAATTCTGTTTTTAGTAACTGTAGTTGGGGGAATGTTAGCAGCGGCTTCAGCCCAAGCGATGAACTGTATTTACGATCGAGATATCGATTATACGATGGAGCGTACTCGCAGTAGACCCATTCCTTCTGGTCGAGTTAAACCCCTCCACGCCGGAATTTTTGCAGCGGTATTAGCCGGATTATCATTCACAATTCTGGTGGTTTTTACTAATCTATTAGCAGCTCTACTGGCGATGGCTGGAATTGGCTTTTATATGTGGATTTATACCCACTTACTCAAACGCCATACTCCCCAAAATATCGTAATTGGTGGAGCGGCTGGCGCGATTCCGGCACTAGTTGGCTGTGCGGCTGTCTCCAATAGTCTGAGTATGGAAGCTTGGGTATTGTTTGCGATCGTCTTTCTTTGGACTCCACCTCATTTCTGGGCATTGGCACTGATGATCAAAGATGATTATGCCAAGGTAGGCATTCCGATGTTGCCTGTGGTTGCTGGTGAAGTAGCTACTGTCAAACAAATGTGGATTTATACGCTATTACTAATCCCAACTACGTTGTTACTAGTTTACCCATTGGGTGTTGCTGGAGCCGTTTATGGAATATCTGCGGTTGGATTGGGTGGTATTTTTGTCTATGAGGCTTGGAAATTGTTGCAAGCTCCAACTGACAAAGGGGTGGCAAAATCGATGTTCAAGTATTCAATTTTATATATGATGCTATTGTGTACGGCAATCGTTATAGATAGCTTACCCCAAACACATGATGCGATCGCATTTTTGATTAAGTAATTAATCATCATCAAACGATCGAGCTGAATAAATATGCTCGATCGATCCCAGTTGATTTTGAATCCCTTGACAGCCACCAGGAATAGTTTGACGGGATTTTTCACCACACCAAGCGCATAAGTATTTGCGCTGTTGTTCTGACAGGTGCTGAATATCGGTAAAGTCAACATCTTCAACAACTGCACCACTAAACTCGCCTGTGATATAGTCAGGAGATCTTTCTGGAACGCGAGGGCTAGCAGTTTTCAAGTTACCATAAAAAAATCGCGTATCTCTAATATCAGCACCGTTTAATTTAGCTTGATATAAAATTGTTCTGGCTAGATTAGCTTTTGCTAAATTGCACTTACTTAAATCACTTCTAATCAAATTAGCATCACTGAGATCTGTCCAGCGCAGATCAGTTTGAGCAATATCTGTCCCTGCAAGAATTACACCCAAATTAATCACCCGCACGCCCTGAATTCGATCTTCATCATAACCACCATTACCATTCAAAACTACTCGTCCCAAGCGGAGATCTCGTTGCAATGGCGTTAGTAATTTAGAACGAGATAAAAACTGAAGTACTCGCGCTTTGCCCGTAGCATTTAGACTACCTAATAATGCCGCTGTTCGACCGATCGCAAATGAACGTTCTTGTGGCCAATCTTCGAGAAAACCTTCGTCATCTAAAACTAAATCGGAAATTCCTTGAAAGTAATTATCAATTGTTTGCTGTTGGGTTAGCGTATTTTGAAGTCGATTGAGTCGGTTTTGTTCGATCGTCAAATCACGAGAGACTATATATTGTCGCCAGGAAACATAAGCAGCTAAAGTTGCGATTGCCATTTGACCAAGGGCACCACTCCATAAGCCTAATGCTCCAATCGCATTCCAATCAGTTCGAGCCGACAAAGTATCAATATTATCAAACAATCCACCAATTTTGAGCAAGACAACGAGCGCAATCATAATTGTGATTGCGGTAACTAGTTGCGATCTCTGTCGATTAGAAATAGATCTTGGTAACTTAGCACAAATGCCTCGATAGATAGTTGGTGCTGATAATACTATTGAGATCGTATAACCTGCAATAGCAAGACCAGTATATTTAAAATATATGCCACAACCGATCGCAATAATTCCGACTATATTTAACCAGATCATTATCTATTATTATCAGAGAACAATGGTCTAATCTCTACCATAAAAACCAATTATCAATTATCAATTATCAACTAATAATAATCCATTTTCTATCCACTTCAGCCGCCAATCCATCACTAAATGTTGATGTACGAGTCCGATTGGGAGCCTCAATCAATCTGATCGTCGCTTCAATCTGGCTGAAGTTGGGCATTTTATTCAATGATTGAGCGAGAAATTGGCGGATTACTCGGCGTTGGAGCGAGAGAGGGATTGATTGGAGCACAACTCGATCGAGTTTAACACCCTGCTCATCGATCGCTTGCTGATACCATTCACGGGCGAGTGATTCTAGATACTCGACATCAGCCCGCAGTAGCTCGGCGGTATGTGCTAGATGACTCTCAACTTGGGGATTGAAATCAGCCGCTAGGCGTGGAATTATCTCCTTTCTCAACCGATTTCGGGCGTACTTAAGATCGTGATTGTAGGCATCTTCCCACACAGGTAAATGATATTCCTGGCAAAATTTACCTGTTTGGGTACGATTAATTTCTAGCATTGGGCGCACCAATTTAATCGTCGGAGTCAATTGTCGGCACCAATCCATCGCACACAATCCATCCGCACCAGCACCGCGTACCAGATTGTAAAGGAAGGTTTCAGCTCTATCGGTTTGAGTATGGGCGGTGACTAGATAAGTACTGCCAGTTTTTTGGGCAATTCTCACCAATGACTGGTATCGCCATTCCCTTGCAGCCGCTTCTGTCTCTGGCAAATTGGCGGTAGTTTCACAGTGAAATGGTAGCATCCAGTTTGCTGTAACTTGCTCTACTTGATCGGCAATACCGATATCTTGGAGCCAGCCATGATCGCAGTGAGCGACTGCTAGCTGCCATTTCCAGCGCGATTGCAAGTCTTTGAGCAGTTGCCCCAAACAGAGTGAATCCTGTCCTCCAGAGACTCCGATCAAGACCTTAGCACCAATCGGTAGTAACTGTCGATCGATCAGGCTCTGATGAAGTTGACTATGTAACGATGTCCAGGGCATCAGAAGAGTTGGGAGTGTATAAAATTCAGGAGGTTCAGCTATTATACCAATGTGCTGGTCGGTGCTTTCAATCTATAAAAGTAGTAGTCTTTAAAGTTCGATCGCATCTGGATTGAGTTAAATAATGCAACGCGGCACATCAGAAATATTTCAGATCGTTCGAGTGATCTTAGCAAGAAACTTAGAAATTGATCCAGAATCGATCGAACTGGACTTTCCATTCAATCATTTTATCGATCGATTGGCAGCTCATCGCCAACAACAAGCTGGTACTAAAGATTTACTGAGTTATCTCGAAGCTGCGAATATTTATATCGATCTATCTGAAGCCTTTGAATTACAATTTTTGGCAGACTTTACAGGCAAGGCTTGTGTCACTGTTGCCGATTTGATCTTGATCATTAAATCAAAATTAGAATTGGGTTTGGCTGGGAACTAGAATCATCGAAAAATAAGGAACATCGCGAGGATTGACAGATTCGATCGGAATAATCTTTTGATCGATCGCTGTTGCCCGTTCGATATACTTAGCACGAGACAGTAAATCTAGATCTCCAAGAATCTGGCGCACTTTCTCAAAATGGCGGCGAAGTTTAATAATTCCGACGGCATCAGCATTAATTAACTGCGCTTTCAGTCGCTCAGTCGGTAGGGTTGCCGACAAGACGCTAAAAATATCATTCTGATAACATAGTGGGGTGCCAATTGCCGCTGCTGCTGCCATCGGCGAACAAACTCCAGGCACGATTTCCGTCTCAAATCGATCGGCTAATCGGGTAAACAAGTACATAAACGAACCGTAAAATAATGGATCGCCACAACACAATACCACCACATCTCGACCCGCTGACAAGTGAGCAACAATCGGTCTAATTGCATCTGCGTACAACTCTTTAGCAGCTGTCGGATCTAGAGCGCGGGGAAAGTGAAAACAGACCTCGATCTGATTTCCAGTCAGATAGGGTGCCACAATTGATCGAGCAATGCTATCTCGATCATTTGCCGAATGATAGGCTACTACTGGAGCTGACTGCAATAGCCGAAATGCCTTGAGCGTCAACAACTCAGGATCGCTAGGGCCAACCCCAATGCCGTATAATTTTCCAATCCGAATTGCAACCATTATTTTTAGATAGTGAATAGTGGATCGTGAATAGTGAATAGTGAATACAAGTATCAATACAAATATTTACTAACCAGAAACCTGCCAAAGATTTAGGTGCTAGGCATTGTCCACCCTACTCTTAAATTTACTATCAAAAACTTACTCAAAAACGATCCACTATTCACTATTCACTATCCACTAATTTACTCCTGCTCCATCGCCAAAGCATTCACCGCTGCTGCTGCCATTGCACTACCGCCGCGCCGTCCGTGAATCGTCAGGAACGGGATACCCCGACTATCTGCTGCCAGAGCAGCTTTTGATTCCAATGCACCCACAAACCCAACCGGAAAGCCGAGAATCAAGGCGGGTTTTGGTGCGCCCTCGTCGAGCATTTCCAACAGTCTGAATAGGGCTGTTGGTGCATTGCCGATCGCAATTACAGCTCCAGCAAGATCTGGTCGCCATAGCTCTAGAGCCGCAGCCGATCGAGTATTCTCTAGTTGGGCTGCCAATTCGGGTACTTGCGGATCTGGGAGAGTGCAGATGACTTGATTATTAGCAGGTAAACGTTTGCGGGTTATGCCATTGGCGACCATCTGAGCATCGCACAAAATTGGCGCGCCAGCGGCTAATGCTTGCCGTCCCACCCGCACGGCATCGATCGAATAGTCCAGATCGTTGACGATATCAATCATCCCCGAAGCATGAATTAATCTCACCGCAACTGAATTAAAATCAGCAGGTAGTCTGTCTAAATTTGCTTCCGATCGAATCATCGCAAATGATTGACGATAAATTTCCGCTCCATCGCGGATGTAATGTAATGGTGCTGAAATAGTGCTTTTAGAAGACATTAAATATTTGGTGCAGTTGGGCTAGAGATTGACGAGTGATAAATGCCTGAAAAGATTCTTGGGGATGGAGTCGTTGATCGTGATAGGCATCAATCAAACGCCCGATCGCGATCGGCACTTGAGCTGGTGGATAAAGATCGTTCAACTCTCGTCCAAACTCGGCTCCAGTCCCCGCTATTTCCAGTCGGTATGAGTTTGTACCCTCCACACCCCAGAGGGTGATGTCAGCCTGTTCGTGTTGGGCACAGGATTTATCACAACCACTGAAATGGATATTCAATGGTCTATCGAGGTGGAAATTTGCGGCTAAATAATTGGACAGATCGATCGCATCCCGCTGAGTATCTGTGGCTCCAAATTGGCAACCAGTCGATCCGGCACAGGCTCTCAATAAGCTACTCGGATGATTGGCGGTGTGAATTAGCCCCAGATCAGTAATTAATCCTTGCACTTGTCCGACATCATCGCTAGGGATATCTGGCAAAATGATATTCTGCCAAGGTGTGAGGCGAATATTACCACTCCCATATCGATCGGCAATTTCACCCAAGCCTTTCACCTGTGCTCTATTCCATCGTCCCAATGGTAGTACTATCCCCAGATAATATCGATCGGTTTGACGTTGTTGATGTGTCCCCAAATGATCGGTGCTATTTTTCCTAACTAGATTATGTTCTAAACCGAGGTTTTTAAAAATAAATCGGCTAGAACCCTTAAATTCTCGTTGAACAATATCACTAAAACCTGCCAAACTCCAATGATTGACCACATCGCGTAACCGGAGTTTTCGCCGTGCAGCCCCACCAAACAATTCAATTCCCTGTCGATAAGTTTCGGCAATTGCCCCTAGCATCGGGAGGCATTCATCTATCCCCAATCTGACATTTACAGGTACAGGTGCAGATCCACGATTACCGATGCCGAGATACAGCTCAAATTCGAGATCGCTCACAGCTAGTAGCGTAATATCATTCGGTCGATCGACAATGACGACACTGCCGCCACCATCAAAACCCACGCTAAATTTGGTGGACAAGATGCCAAGTTCGGGATGCTCGGTTAAATAATCATGCCAATCATTAGCTAATGAACGAACATCGATTAATTCCCGTGCGTCGATGCCCGCCGTTGGACTCAACATAATATTGCGGATGCCATCTACAGCACTATCGCTAGCCGCCAAACCACAAGCGGTTAATGCTATTAATAATTCTGGATCTAGATCCTTTGTTAGTGCCCGTAGCTGTAAATTGGCACGATTGGTAACTTGAATATAGTCTAATCCAGTTGCGGCTAATAGATTGGCAATCGCCGAGCATTGCGGGGATTTGAGCATTCCCCCTGGAATTCGTAACCGAGTCAACAATCCATCTCGCGCAACCGCAGGATGGTAAATATCTGGACAGATCGCGTGTTCGGCAATCACTGAGTCTAACTCCTTCCCGATGCAACGCCAGGAATACTGAATTTTTAGGGCACTAATTAATTTAGTACACTCAGATCCGGTATTCTGACTCGAAGCTTTCGCCTCATCACAGTTGCGGCACAGTCTTGGATTTTTACCAAACTTTCCCGACCCTAAGCTAATCCAATCTAGCACGAGACGGGGACTGTTAGGATCGGAACAATCCCCAGATCGCCTCGTCACAGACATTAACTTCACCTGTAAATCGATAATCAGTTCGGAAATCTCCACAACCGAGCGAAGCGGAACAGTGAAATTCGAGCTACAATTGCCGTTGGTGTGAGTAAGTATAAATAACTAGTCAAAGCTATGTCTCCCAGCCTATTAACTCTCGAAGCTCCAGAATCTAACACTAGCAACTGTTCGGTATCTGCGACATCAGAGCACAGACAGCAAGTTGCTAAATTAACTAAAGCTCTATACCCAGTTGATAAACAAGCAAAGTTCCTCGAACTTCAAGCCGAAGTTGAGACTTTATTCATTCAATTACAAGCTCTGCAAGGAGTTCGCGTGTAGTCTGCGCTCATTTTAATAACAACCATTTTAGATTAAAAATAGACAGCGATCGAGTAACTCGATCGCTGTCTATTTTTTGGCTGTTTGTTTTGGTTTGAGAATCTCTAGCCTCGGACTCCAATCCGTCGCCAAGATTGATTGGAATCTGTTAGTGGCGATGCAAGCTGGATTACCCATTCGACTAAGCGAGGTACGAGATAGCTACCCCATACCGCCAAGTGGCTCTGCCAACCGATGATAATCTCATGCTGATCTCGATCGATCCCACGAATTAGAGCCTGGGCGACTACCTGGGGAGACATCGGTACCATCCACCGAAATAGGGACATATCCCGCACCATATCCGTATCAGTCAGGGTTGGCAATAGCGAAATCACCTTAACATTGTGACTGGCTAATTCGCCCCGTAGAGCTTGGGTAAAGCCCAAAATGGCAAACTTAGTCGCTGAGTAGGTAGACATAGTCGGAGCGGCTACTTTACCCATCAAACTAGCAACATTTACAATCGTCCCTTCCCGTTGGGATACCATCCGGCGGGCAATTAGCCGCGTAACTGTGTACATGCCGATCAGATTGATCGCGATCTCTTCTTGTACCTGCGGCAACTTAGACTGGAGAAAGGGTGTTTGATGAGCGACTCCGGCACAGTTGACGAGCAGATGAATCTGACCATAATCTCGCCAAGCCTTGGAAATTACCACATCAATCTGCACCCGATCGGTCAAATCTACTACCAGGGGAATCACTTCTACTCCCAGTAATTGCAGATCGATCGCCATTTCTGCCAATCGTTGCTTGTTTCGAGCGAGGATCAGCAGGCGTTTAATGCCATTTTTGGCTAGTTCAAAGGCAATTGCTTTGCCGATACCACGGGATGCACCCGTGACGAGGGCTGTTTTTCCTTGTAGCTTCATTTTCAAAACCTCCAAAAGGTAATGTTTCGCTGCATAGTTGGATCGATCTATCCATCCATGCGGACATGGAATCTAGATCGCCTGGATATACAGTGAGAAATCGGGGATATAATGCACAGTCAAGTGTTCGATATTTGAATTTCAGAACTTATGAGTCTAGTGATTGTTCAGAATGTAGGGCGATGGAAGTGACAGAGCATGTGGCACCTCAGGTAAATATGAACAGTTAACGGGAAGACTTTCTTCTTAGTACACACTCTATTCTAAAAATCAAGCTTCCGCAACATTTATTAGTGATCCCCTCGAATTGTCATATATCTCTACATGCTTCTCAGCGATCGCTGTAGGATTGAAGAATATCCCTAAATCTTGTGTAGACTCGGTTGTAGTGAATTAATGTAGTTTTTCTGATCGACTCATCTATATGGTTTCAATTGATCGATTCTGAGAGCAGATCATCTTTACTGAGAGCTGCCTACACTCAAAATGCAAAAGATTAGACGTAGTTTGGGTTGAAGAATGAAACCCAACCTACAAATCTGGTGAATTGATTCGGATTAACCGCGCCAATAAATATAAATGACCAAAAAGAATCGCAGTAACGGGTGGAAGTTGAGACAAATCGCTAAAAACATGCGCCAGTCTCTATCAGTATTTCGATACAGTGGCAAAGCACTGGGCTTGGTGTGGACGACTAGCCGTAGCCTAACTATATCCCTTGCAATTTTGGCTCTAGTGAGTGGCTTATTACCAAGTGCGATCGCCATTATCGGTAAATTCATCGTCGATAGCGTGGTGTTGGCAAATCAAAGTCGATCGCAGATGTCGAATCTAGCAACTCTGTCGAATTATCGCCAAACTGCACTTAATTATGTTTGTTTGGAAGCGATCGCAATCGTCTTATTAGCCGCTGCTCAAAAGGGCGTGGTTGTCTGCCAATCGTTGCTACGGGTATTACTAGCCCAACGAGTCAACGAACTAATTCTCGAAAAAGCTCTCACCCTTGATTTGACCCACTTTGAGGATTCAGAATTTTACGACAAAATGAGTCAGGCGCGTTCTCAAGCTTCTAGTCGCCCCCTATCACTGATTACGCGGACTTTTGGGCTATGTCAGTCTGCGCTTACCTTAGTTACCTTCAGTGGCTTGCTGTGGCGATTTTCTGGCTGGGCGGTATTTGTGCTGGTAGTTG
>CASBPY010000275.1 GCA_949127675.1 Synechococcales cyanobacterium PMM_0072 | reverse complement strand
GCCCTGGGTTACACGCTTCAGATGCCTGATGAAGATCGCTTCTTGATGATGGAAGACGAAATTCGCGGCCAAATTGCCACGCTACTGGGCGGACGGGCAGCGGAATCTGTCGTACTTGGCAAGGTATCTACCGGAGCCAGTGACGATATCCAAAAAGCGACTAATCTCGCGGAAAAAGCGATTACTCTCTACGGAATGAGTGATACTTTGGGGCCGATTGCTTTTGCTGGCAACCAATCGCAATTTCTAGAAGGTGATACGAATACGCGTCGGGCTGTCAGTGGTGATGTAGCGGTTGAAATCGATCGACTGATCAAACAAACTATCGATGGCGCGAACATCATGGCTAAAGCCATCCTAGCCGAAAATCGCGAGTTGTTAGAATCTACTACACAGATTTTACTCGATCGAGAAGTCCTCGAAGGCGACTCGCTCCGCGCCATCCTCATGCAAGTCCAAGCACCTGCTGGATTAGCTGATTGGTTACAGACAGGGAAAGTGTAAAAGGAATAGACTCGATCGAATTTACCCGACTCAGCTTGAGATCTAATCAACAATCGAACTGAGTGGGGTATTTTTGTGTATCAACAACCAGCGGATAAGACTCGATCAGCAGTTAAATCCAGCAATATATCTTGGAATTTTAACCGATCATTTCCCCGATAAACTCGCTCTTGATATCCTGCCGCTGTCAATGTTAAAACCATAATTTCTTTAACTTGTGGATCGACAATCCAATAGAACGGAATATCTCGATCTTGGTATTGGATTCGTTTGGCGATATAGTCTCTATCTCTTTGCAAATTGCCAGGGCTAACAACTTCTACCACTAAATCTGGCGGTGCCATCTGCAATCTGATTGTATTGCGAGTACATAATTGTTCAATATGTTCTGATTTAATAATGGTTAAATCAGGATAACGATTGCGAGGTTCACCATTGACTTCTAGCTCTAATCCATGCCCTCGCACTCTTAAATGGCCAACAATGGGTAAGAAAAAAGAAAATAAAAAATTAGCAATCCCAATATTGAATCCTGATGCTGGTGGCACTTGCACTAATTCCCCATTGAATAATTCATACAGCCGATTATTGTCATCTGTATAATCTAAATATTCCTCAAAAAATTCAAATCGAGGATGAGTTACTACTACTGTTGATAAGGTCATCGAAACGATACTCCTGCAATGGCGAGGACTGCACATATTGTATCAAGTCTGGAATCAATCTGGTAACTAGCCTTGTCGGTTAGACATTACAGCTTGCAATCATCGAAGCCTCGACATCAGAAGAATTGAGCAAGATCCAACATCAGCACGCTCGATCGACTTACAATGATTATTACTCTATCTATCGAAGTAATATTTTTTAACCGCAGAAGCGCAGCGGCGTTTTTATTCGGGGGGAACCCCCGAATAAAAAAACGACAAGACAGAGAGCGCAGAGAGCGGATAAGAGAGTACTTTATATTTCTGCATTTAGAGATCTAACTTTCCCAACTTCCAACTTCCTCATGACTATTTTCACGTTGCAATCAGTTAAAAAAGACTTTGGAATCAAAGAGATTCTCAAAGGTGGATCGTTTAGCTTAGATGCGGCGGACAAAGTAGGTTTGATCGGGATGAATGGATCTGGCAAATCGACGTTATTAAAGATGATCGCGGGCTTAGAACCGATCGATGGTGGTCAGATTTTACTCAATCCTGGGGTGCGTACTATCTATTTGCCCCAACAGCCAGATATGGATCCAAATCATACTGTACTAGAGCAGGTATTCGCCGATAGTGGCGAGCAAATGCAATTGGTGCGGGAGTATGAGGAAGTATCGGAAAAATTAGCTCATCCTGAGAATAATGAGTCAACTGAATTATTGAATAAATTATCCGATGTGATGCAGCGGATGGATGCCCTGAATGCTTGGGAAGTAGAGACGAAAGCCAAGATTATTTTGACTAAATTGGGGATTGTGGATTTCGAGGCAAAAGTCGGTGATTTGTCGGGTGGATATCGTAAACGAATTGCCTTAGCAGCAGCATTATTATCCGAACCAGATGCTCTGTTAATGGATGAGCCAACTAACCACTTAGATGCAATGTCAGTGGAGTGGTTGCAAGAATATTTGAGTCGCTATCGTGGTGCGATTTTATTAATTACGCACGATCGATACTTCTTGGATAAAGTCACTAATCGGATCATCGAAATCGATCAAGGTGATATCTTTACTTATAGTGGTAACTATACTTATTACCTAGAAAAGAAAGCCCTGGCGGAAGAGTCAATGGTTGGGACCCAGCGCAAACATGCTGGTTTACTCCGGCGCGAATTAGCTTGGTTGCAGCGGGGAGCAAAAGCTCGTAGTACCAAGCAAAAAGCCCGAATTGGGCGAGCGGAAGATCTCAAAGAAAAAGAATTTAAACAGGCAACAGGTAAGGTAGATATTACTACGCCTGGGCGGAGAATCGGTAAGAAAGTAATCGAGGTTGTGGGTGTATCTAAAGCTTATGACGATCGAACTTTAATTTCCGACTTTACTTATGAATTTTCACCTGAAGATCGGATTGGAATTATCGGTGAAAATGGGACGGGTAAATCAACCCTAATGGATATCTGCACGGGACGATTGCAGCCTGATAGCGGCACCGTCGATATCGGTACCACTATTCACATTGGTTACTTTGATCAACACTCTGAGGACTTACTTGAAGCAGGTACCGAACAACTCCGCGCGATCGATTACAT
>CASBPY010000274.1 GCA_949127675.1 Synechococcales cyanobacterium PMM_0072 | reverse complement strand
GAGCCTCACTACTATGGCGTGAGTAAAGAAACTGAACAATTAGACTACGACCAAATTCGGGATTTGGCAAAACAACACAAGCCAAAAATGTTGATTTGCGGTTACTCTGCCTACTCGCGGACGATCGACTTTGCTAAATTTCGTGAGATCGCTGATGAAGTGGGTGCAATCCTAATGGCAGATATCGCTCACATTGCTGGGTTGGTGGCTACTGGACATCACCCCAGCCCAATTCCTTACTGTGACGTAGTTACAACGACTACCCACAAAACCCTGAGAGGGCCGCGCGGTGGCTTGATTATGACCCGTGATGCTGAACTCGGCAAAAAATTTGATAAAGCTGTCTTCCCTGGTACTCAAGGTGGTCCACTAGAACATGTAATTGCTGGTAAAGCAGTTGCTTTTGGTGAAGCTCTCCAGCCCGCCTTTAAGACCTATTGCGGCAACGTGATCGCCAATGCCCAAGCTCTAGCAGGTCAACTCCAACAACGCGGCTTTAAAATCGTTTCTGGTGGGACTGATAATCACTTGATGTTGGTTGACTTGAGATCGATCGGTATGACTGGCAAAACCGCAGATTTACTTGTCAGTGGTGTAAATATCACTGCTAACAAAAATACTGTACCGTTCGATCCAGAATCACCATTCGTTACTAGCGGCTTACGCCTCGGCGCACCTGCAATGACCACTCGCGGCATGGGTACGACTGAATTTACCGAAATTGCCAATATCATCGCCGATCGACTCTTGAGTCCCGAAGATGATACTGTAGCTAACGATTGTATCCGTCGCATTGCTACCCTCTGCGAAGGTTTCCCACTTTACCCTCACCTGAGTATGCCTGTTCCTGCGTTGGTTTAGCCGAAGATCTAGCTGGTGGGCCGTGCCCACCCTACAGCTATTCTTGAGGGATGTGTTGGGTTTCATTCTTCAACCCAACCTACAGATCTGTTAATTATCAATTATTAACTATCAATTATTAATTAACTTGCGTATCCACCGTTCCGAATCAGATCGTCAGGGCGGAGATTGGAAACGAAACTACGGAAGGCTTGACGCTCTTGTTCATCGGCATCTCGATCAACTGGAATAGATGCATCAGCAATCACTTCTTCGATCACCCAAATCGGTGCTTTAGTCCGAATCGCGATCGCAATCGCGTCACTAGGACGAGCATCGATTTCTTTGAGTACGCCGTTATTGTTAATTACGATCGAAGCGTAGAAGGTATTGTCTTGCAACGAATTAATCGTGATTCGATCGACCTTGATATCACAACTATCAAAAATATTGACTAGTAGATCGTGAGTAAAAGGTCTAGGTGGTGTTTGCTTTTCTAAAGCATTGACGATCGCCTTGGCTTGCTCCTGACTGATATAAATTGGTAAAGCACGTCGATCGGCAGCATCTTTGAGTAAGATAATTGGACTCCGAGATACAGCGTCTAATGCAATCCCTGCTACTTTCATTTCGATCATGGTGCTTCCTTTATCGTTATTTACTGGTGGAGAACTGAGAACGTTAAAATTTAAAATAAAAGTTGAAATCTTATATTTAGTCTAACAAGCTTAAAGCCCTAATGATTTGGGCAGCTATGTATCAAGGATGGCTTACGAAACACTCGATCGATAATAGTAATTTGACTGAAAAAAGATGTTTACAGGACTAGTCCAATCGCTGGGAAATTTGCGCCTTTTGACTGAGGACAGGTTAGAAGTTTTATGCAGTTCCATAGGCACAGAGCTAATCCTAACTGATTTAGCTATTGGTGATAGTGTAGCGGTAGATGGCGCGTGTTTGACGGTAGAACAAATATTGCCACAAGGATTTATCGCTACTGTTTCACCTGAGACTTTAGATCGTACAACGATCGGGCAAAAAAATCGCACTTCTACTGTTGTAAATTTGGAGACATCTCTGCGTGTTGGTGGCAAAATCGGTGGTCATTTTGTGACTGGACATATTGATGGGATCGGTAGATTGATCAGCGCGAAGGCAACAGCTACTTCTTGGGAGCTAAAGTTTGGGGCACCACAATCCCTGACCGAACAGTGGTCGAGCTATCTCAGCCGTTATTTGGTCTCTAAAGGTAGTATCGCAGTGAATGGGATCAGTTTGACGATCGCTGATTGCGATCCGGCTGGAAACTGGTTCACTGTTGCAGTTATTCCCCATACCTATGCAGAAACCAATCTCTCGCAGCTTCAGGCCGATACATGGGTGAATTTAGAAGCAGATATTTTGGGTAAATATGTCGAAAAATTAATGTTACCGCAACACCCTAGTTCCAGACAAAGGGAGATGATCACGCCTGATTTCTTGGCTGCAAATGGGTATTGAATGAGGGCTATCAACGAGTAAGTTGCAGTCAGATTCCAGCACTTGCTTCGATCGATCTAACAATCATGGCACAGTGTATTTTGATTGGAGAAACTTCTCGCATCGAAGCTGTCACAAGATTTCGCCAAGCACATCCCCATCAGACTATTTAATACTTTAACCATCTAAAAACTCTACTAACGCCGTCAACTTATCCCAAGCAACACCACTACTGATCACCGTTTGAGCGATCTCAATCCCTGCTTGATGCGCTCCCAGAGGGACAATTCCCGCTACTTGCAACGCTAAACCCGCATTAAGAGCGACCACATCTCGCTGAATCGAACTACCCTTGCCCTGTAAAATTGCAGTTAGAATCGCGGCATTGTCAGCAACACCACCACCTCGGAGTGCAGTAATCGGCGCAGGTGTAAGCCCTAATTCGATCGGATCTATACTAGAAAGCTTCACCGTTCCGTTAGTCAAAATTGCCAAGTCGGTCAGGTCGCCCAAACCCGCCTCATCCAAACGTTCCCGTCCATGTACAATGATCGCCTGTTGAGTCCCCAAAATACCTGCGGCGGTGGCAATAGTCTCCAGTAAGTGAGGTGAACCACTGCCAATCACTTGTCCCGTCG
>CASBPY010000273.1 GCA_949127675.1 Synechococcales cyanobacterium PMM_0072 | reverse complement strand
GGGTTGCGCTAGCTTTCCAATGTCGAACTTTTCGTCCAGCCCCTTTCCAATGCCCTCCACCGAAGCAAAGGCCCTGAAAATAAAGGTAAACTAATTGTCATGATCCAGCCTAGCTTTGGCGAACGCTATCTCAGCACTCCGTTATTTCAAGATCCAGAGGTTAGTTAGGGACTAGGTACTAGGGACTGGGAGACTGGGAGACTGGGAGCTATTTATTACTAAAGTACTATTCACTGTTCACTGTTCACTATTCACTGCTCCATGTCAGAAACGCACTACCAAATCCTCCAAGTCCATGCCAAAGCTACTGCTGATGAGATCAAACAATCCTATCGGCAGTTGGCAAAAAAATTTCATCCTGATGTCAATGGTGGCAAAACAAATGCCGATCTGATCATCAAAATTAACGCCGCTTATGAAGTTTTGGGCGACGATCTCAAGCGGCGAGAATACGATTATTTTCTACAACCTGAAATAATCATCCCGCGCCAACAGCAAGCCTCTGCTCATATTCCCCGCCGCCCTCGGACAGTCGGACATGAAGTAGATGAGGATTTGATCCTATGGCTGAATCAAGTTTACACCCCGATAAATCGGACGATTGGTTGGATTATCAAGCCACTAAAAATTCAGATCCAAGAGCTTTCTGCCGATCCCTTTGATGACGAATTAATGGGTAGGTTTGAGGGTTATGTAAATGAGTGCCAGCAACATTTACAGAAAATCGATAAAGTTTTCCATTCCATGTCCAATCCAGCACTACTAGCAGAGATTGCCGCTAATTTATATTACTGCATCAACCAAGTAGCCGATGGCGTAAAAGAGCTAAATTTCTATGTGATGAACTACGATGAAAGCTGTCTGCATGATGGAGTTGAGATGTTTAAAATTGCCGCTCAGTTGCAGAAAGAAACTAACAAAAAAATCAAAAGCTACAAGTAGTCGATAGCTTTTATATCAACCCCCAACTCCCAACTCCCAACTCCCAACTTCCCGATGCGAATCGCCATATTCACTGAAACTTTTTTACCAAAAGTCGATGGTATAGTTACCCGACTCAGGCACACGATCGAACACTTACAAAAATATGGTGATGAAGTCCTGGTTTTCTGTCCATCAGGGGGATTAGAATCCTATTGTGGAGCTAGGATTTGTGGATTATCAGCATTCCCATTACCACTCTATCCCGAACTTAAAATAGCATTGCCCCGACCGGAAATCGGTCAACAATTAGCCAAATTCAAACCAGATCTGATCCACGTCGTTAATCCAGCAGTATTAGGACTCGCTGGAATTTTTTATGCCAAATCAAATCGAATTCCCTTGGTAGCTTCTTATCATACTCACCTACCCAAATATCTCGCACATTATGGATTGGGGATGTTAGAAGGTTTATTGTGGGAGTTGTTAAAAGCAGCGCACAATCAAGCAGATTTGAATCTCTGTACTTCTAGTGTGATGGTGCAAGAATTGCGCGAACATGGGATCGATCGAGTGGATCTGTGGCAACGTGGCGTAGATACCGAAACTTTTGATCCAGCTCAAGCAACACCGGAAATGCGTCACCATTTGACCCAAGGTGAGCCAACTAGCCAGCTATTACTATATGTTGGTCGTCTGGGAGCTGAAAAGGAAATCGAACGGATTAAGCCCGTATTAGCAGCGATACCTGGATCGAGATTAGCGATCGTTGGTGATGGCCCTCATCGTGCTAATTTGGAAACTTATTTTGCGGGTACTCCCACACATTTTGTTGGTTATTTGGGTGGGAAGAAATTAGCCGCTGCATACGCTGTCGCCGATGCTTTTATTTTTCCATCTCGAACAGAAACCCTGGGTTTAGTCCTATTAGAAGCGATGGCAGCAGGCTGTCCAGTAATTGCGGCTCGATCGGGCGGAATTCCTGATATCGTGACAGATGGAGTAAATGGCTATCTTTTCGATCCGCAAGATCCCCAAGCCGCGATTCTAGCTACTCAGAAACTCTTCGCGGAGTCTGATGATTACCTCAATCTCCGCGAAAATGCCCGCTCAGAAGCTGAAAATTGGAACTGGGCTGCGGCTACTGGTCAATTGCAGAGATATTATCGGCAAGTAGTTGGTAATTAGTAATTAGTCAATGGTGGATGGTTGATAGTGAATGGTAATCAATAGCTCTAACCCCCACTCTCCCAGTCTCCTATTCCCCCGCTCCACTATCTCCTGAAAATGGCTGCTGTCCAATCCCTAACTCTTTCTTGCTGCGTTTGAGTTCCTTCCAGAGGCTTTTAATTTGTTTATAAGACTCTTCTGGAGTAAGCTTGCCAGCAGTTTCCAGACTACAGATAAAGCTAACTTTCTGAGTAAATTCTTGAAGGTTATTGTTGAAGACCAAATTTTCGGGACTAAAGTGGTCACTGCGATAGGGGTTGTTTGGGTACAAAAAAGAATCAACCTGATTTGACATTGATATTGCGTCCTGCTTGTTGCGATACAATACTGATCTATTATTAGCTATTGCCGATTTTTAACTAAAATTTGGTGTTGCTCCTCTAATTTTAACTATTTCAGCATGAATCGTCATCAGCAGATTTACGAAGGCAAGGCAAAGGTTCTCTCCGCAACAGATGACCCAGATGTCTTACTAGCTTACTTTAAAGATGATGCTACTGCATTTAATGCTCAAAAGCGCGGCACGATCGCTGGAAAAGGAGAAATCAACTGTCAGATTGCGGCACATCTATTCAAATCGATCGAATCACATGGCATTGCGACTCACTACATCGACTGTCCCGCAGTCAATGAAATGCGGGTAAAGTCGGTACAGATTATCCCACTCGAAGTAGTCGTCAGGAACATTGCAGCGGGAAGTCTCTGTCAACAGACAGGCATACCTCTAGGGACAATTTTACCAGCTCCACTAGTTGAATTTTTCTACAAAGACGATGCCCTGGGCGATCCACTCTTGACGCGAGATCGATTACTGCTGATGGAATTAGCTACTGTTGACCAGATAGATACATTGCGTTCTAAAGCGATCGAGATCAATCTTATCCTCCAAAACTTTTTTAAACTGTGCGGAATTACACTAGTTGACTTCAAAATCGAATTTGGGGTAGACAAGCACCAACAAATCTTACTCGCGGACGAAATTAGTCCCGATAGCTGTCGGTTGTGGCTGATTGGGGAACCCGATCCCAATTTACGAGTCTTAGATAAAGATCGGTTCCGGCGCGATTTGGGCAACATCGAAGATGCTTACCAACAAGTCCTGTCAAGAGTTTTAGGGGTTAAAGAGTAGTTGGCAACGTTGAAGCTGACCCTCGCAACATTTATTAAATAAAATATGAAATTTAGATTAAAGTTACTTTTCGTTGTCACAATTGCGGCAATTGGCCAAATCGCCAATGTTGGTTTGGTAAATGCCGAAGCGATGCCAATGGAGAGAATAGTATCCGAAACTAAGTTGGCTAGCTCCATCTTGGAACCCAAATCAATCGTGGGAGCTGACAATCTACCCACAGCCAAAGATCTAATTGCTCGTCGTAAACCACGCAAACCAGTGATCCGGCGGAAAGTAACCCCGAAACCTGCGGCAACTACCCCCAATAGCACATCGCCACAGACAGAAATACCAGCCACCCCAGCAACTGGCATCGAAAAACAGGTACTAGTCTCAGACATCATCATTCGCACCCCAACAGGGACAATAGATCCAGCCCTAGAATCAAAAATTCGTCAAATTCTCACTGTTAAAACTGGGCAGCCAACTAGTCGTGCCCAATTGGAGCAAAACCTGAACGCAGTTAGAGCTTTGGGTGCTTTCTCCGCTGTCGAAATCATTCCCGAAGACACTGCAAAAGGAGTCAAACTCAACTTTGTGGTGACTACCTACGGTAATTTGAGCAAAGTCGAGATCAAGACCCTACCAGCCAATAGTAGTAGCGTCTTAAATCAAGCACAAATTGATGATGTATTTAAGAGCGAGTATGGTAGACCGCTAAATGCAGTCGAACTTCAAGCAGCGATCAAAAAATTAAATGAATTTTATCAAAAACAGGGCTATAATCTGGCACAGGTAGTTGATGTAGAGGAACTTAATGCTGATGGCACTTTAAAACTAGTCATCGCCGAAGGACTGATTGAAGATGTCCAAGTTCGGTTTATGACCAAAGAAGGTTTGCTAGTTGATGACAAGAAAAAACCGATCTCTGGTAACACCCGCCCCTTTATCGTCACTCGTGAAGCCGAGTTAAAACCTGGCAAGATCTTCAATCGCGCCACCGTCGAGCGAGATCTCCGACGAATCTATGGCTTGGGCATCTTTGATGATGTACGAGTCGCCTTCGCGCCTGGAACAGATCCAGCCAAGGTGATACTTCAGTTTAACGTGATTGAGAAAAAGACCTTCTCGATCGTCGCTGGTGGTGGACTTAGCTCCACCAATGGTTTATTTGGCAGCGTTAGCTACAACCAGTTAAATGTAGGTGGAAATGCTCAGAAAATCGGTGCTGAAGTTCAGCTAGGTACCAGGGATTTCATCTATGATTTGAATTTCTCCGATCCTTGGATTGCGACTGATCCAAATCGCACATCTTACAATGCCAATATTTTTTCCCGCAGATCTCTATCGCTAATATTTGGCGGTGGGAAGACACCTTCCTTTGTCCCTAACACTCAGGATACGCCCACAATTGTCAGACAGGGTGCTGGTGTGACATTCAATCGACCGCTCAATGGCGACCCTTATAGTGACAGTGCTTGGCGTGGTTCGCTAGGTGTCCAGTATCAACGAGTCTCCGTACGGGACGTGAATGGTGGTGGCATCGTCAAGCAAGATTCAAAGCAAAACGATCTCAGCTTTAGTAAAACTGGTGAAGACGATCTGTTGATGGTACAGTTGGGTCTGACTCAAGATTTACGCAACAGCTTTAGTGATCCGAGTCAAGGTTCGCTACTGAAAATAGGTGTAGATCAATCAATTCCAGTTGGACTTGGCAATATCTTCATGACCAGGGCACGGGCAAGTTTCACCAACTATACGCCTGTAAAGTTGCTGAATCTTTCCCCTGGTACTCAAGCATTGGTATTCAACATCCAAGGTGGCACAATTTTAGGCGATCTGCCACCTTATGAAGCCTTTAGTTTGGGTGGTCCTACTTCGGTACGCGGTTATGAAGAGGGCGATGTCGGTTCGGGCCGAAGCTATATCCAAGCTAGTGCGGAGTATCGCTTCCCAGTCATCTCGATCGTTGGGATCGGCATTTTCGCTGACTATGGTAGCGATTTGGGTACTGCGAGCAGCGTACCTGGCAATCCAGCCGGATCTCGTGGCAAACCAGGCGATGGTTTCGGTTATGGTGCGGGACTGCGGATCAATTCACCGATTGGCCCAATTCGGATCGATTATGCGCTCAATAGTCAATCGGAGAGTCGGATTCAGTTCGGGATTGGAGAAAGATTCTAGCCTGGTGAATGGTGAATGGTCAATAGAGGACTAAATTGTAGGTGACGAGTAAAATTGTTTTCCACAATTTAGATGTAGGGTGGGCACTGCCCACCATCTAGGTTTTAAGCTATTTTAGTGGTATAAATAATATTGATGTTGCTGTAATTTATCGATCGATAGGTGTTGAGATCTCTATTCAAATTGTGTTCGATCGGACTATTAATTTGGTGTGTCAGGGTGGCTCCGGCTCATGCTGAATTTTGTCGTCAGGTGGATGGGCATCGGATTTGTATTGTTGATATCAAGCGGAGTGCGAAGAATTACTGGCAATATCAAGCAGTCGTGAGCAATGACGGCATCCCAGAGTCGGCGGCATCCTATGATTGTCGGGAGCGATTGATTACCGACGTAAATGGTAAGGTGTCTTCATTTCGCGCACGGAAGGATGCCAAATTTGTTTGTAGTCTGTATCGACCCAGAGGCTAGTATCTTCGATCAAAATCGATGATAACTATTGCATAGTCATCGCTCGTCAAACCCTGTCTTGGAGCAGATATGATCGACAAAACTAGCCTCGAATTACCCCACCACGATATACTATTAGAACAAATCAAAAGTCAGCTAAAGCAGTCCTGATCAAAAAAGCGTTGCCAAGATAATATTCATAAAATTTATAATTTTATAATTACTCTCATCATCACTGGATATCAATATATCTCTGGATTAATTAAGGCTGTTAACCTAAAGCTCAAAGCCTAAAGCCTCCTCACCGACCCCCTACCTCTTATCCCCTATATGAACTCAGGTATTGACCTCCAGGGAACTTTTGTCCAATCCCTCAGTGACTTTGGTATCTCCACCGAACTGGCTAAAATTCTCTGGATGCCATTTCCGATGTTGCTGATGCTCATCGGTGCCACTGTAGGTGTACTCGTAAATGTCTGGCTAGAACGCAAGATTTCTGCTGCCGTTCAGCAGCGAATCGGCCCTGAATTTGCAGGCCCTTTGGGTGTCCTCCAACCAGTTGCCGATGGTCTCAAACTAGTGTTTAAGGAAGATATTCTCCCCGCCAAGGCTGACCCATTTCTGTTCACGATGGGGCCAATTTTGGTAGTGATGCCAGTATTTCTGTCTTACTTAATTGTCCCCTTTGGTCAAAATTTGGTAATTACCAATATTAATACGGGGATATTTTTGTGGATTGCCTTATCGAGTATCGTACCGATTGGGTTGTTGATGGCAGGATATGCTTCTAACAACAAGTATTCCCTAATTGGTGGTCTACGGGCGGCGGCACAGTCGATCAGTTACGAGATTCCATTAGCTTTGTCGGTGCTGGCGATCGTTTTGATGTCTAATAGTCTCAGCACGATCGATATCGTCGAGCAGCAGTCAGGTTATGGCATCCTCTCCTGGAATGTGTGGAGACAACCAATTGGGTTCGTGATCTTCTGGATTTCTGCTCTGGCTGAATGCGAGCGTCTCCCCTTTGACTTGCCAGAAGCAGAAGAAGAACTAGTTGCTGGTTATCAGACCGAATATTCGGGGATGAAGTTCGCGCTGTTTTACGTGGGTTCCTACGTTAACTTGGTACTATCGGCATTGATGGTTGCCATCTTGTACTTGGGTGGTTGGTCGAGTCCAATCCCGATCGAGTTGCTGAGTAATCTAGCTGGTGTCGATCCTGCCAGCTCGTGGTTACAGGTAGTTGGTGCTTCACTAGGGATTGCGATGACGATCCTCAAGGCATACTTCCTGGTATTTCTAGCCATCCTCACTCGCTGGACTGTTCCCCGCGTGCGGATTGACCAACTACTCAACCTCGGCTGGAAATTCTTGCTCCCCATCGCCCTGGCTAACTTGTTGATTACAGCGGCTCTTAAATTGGCTTTCCCTACTGCTTTTGGTGGATAGTGAATTATGTCGATGCGGCTAGTGAGGTGGGCGGGTTTAAACTAAATTTCTAGCTTCGTTTGAATTAATTTTATAAACCCGCCCCTACAGTTCCCAAAATCAAAACTCCAAACACCTAATGCTGAAATTTCTCAAACAGGTCGTCGATTACACCAAAGAAACAGCTAATGCTGCCAAGTATATCGGGCAAGGATTGGCAGTGACATTCGATCACATGCAGCGTCGTCCAGTGACGGTGCAATATCCCTATGAAAAGTTGATCCCGTCCGAGCGGTTTCGGGGGAGAATTCACTTTGAATTTGATAAATGTATCTCTTGTGAAGTCTGCGTGCGGGTATGTCCAATTAATTTGCCTGTAGTTGACTACGAATTTGACAAAGCGAGTAAGAAAAAGAAACTCAATAGCTATAGCATCGATTTTGGGGTTTGTATCTTCTGTGGTAATTGTGTGGAATACTGTCCGACCAATTGCCTATCGATGACTGAAGAATACGAGCTAGCCACATTCGATCGACACGAACTCAATTATGATAGTGTTGCCCTCGGTCGGCTCCCAACTAAAGTTACTGACGATCCAATGGTTACAGCTCTTCGCACCCTAGCTTATCTGCCTAAAGGCGTAATGGATCCTCACGACTTACCTGCGGGTTCTCAGCGGGCTAATAGCAATAAATAATTATTAACCAAGTCGATCGTAATTCACCCATAATTAACAACGTAAAATGCAAATCGCTGAAGGTGTTCAGTTAGTTACATTCGCAATCCTCTCGATCTTGCTCGTGGGGGCAGCATTGGGAGTAGTTCTATTTGCTAATATTGTTTATTCTGCCTTTTTACTAGGTGGAGTATTCATTAGTATGGCCGGAATTTATATCCTGCTCAATGCCGATTTTGTGTCTGCGGCTCAAATTTTGGTTTATGTCGGAGCGGTGAATGTTTTGATTCTATTTGCGATCATGTTGGTGAATAAACGTGAGGACTTTAAACCACTGAAAAATGGTTGGATCAGACAAGGCTCTACTGCGGTAGTTTGTGCTGGTTTGTTTGCACTTCTAAGTGCGGTATCGATAGTTACACCTTGGTCTATTTCTACTGTCAGCCCACTCGCTAGCTCAGTTGTGCCGATCGCCAAGCACTTTTTTACCGACTTTCTCTTGCCATTTGAATTAGCTTCAATCCTCTTATTAATGTCGATGGTTGGTGCAATTATTCTTGCCCGTCGAGATTTCCTACCTGATAATCTAGGTGCAACTTCTACTCAAGACAGCTTGACTTTACCAGAGCGTCCCCGTGAACTGGTAGGTAAGTGAATAGTGAATAGTGAATAGTGAATAGTGAATAGGCTTTTAGATTTGTGGGTTGGGTTGAAGAATGTTGGCGGAGCCTCTCCGTAAGGAGATAACCCAACACACTTATCAATCCAATTATGAAAAAATTTGTTGATTAAAAAATAATAAATATTTTAGATTATGTTGCAATTACAATATTTTTTGATTTTGGCGGCTGCGCTGTTTTGTATTGGGATCTATGGGCTGATTACTAGTCGTAATGCTGTGCGGGTATTGATGTCGATCGAGTTGATGCTAAATGCTGTTAATTTAAACTTGATGGGATTTTCTAACTACATCGATCCAGCCGAGATTAAAGGGCAAGTATTCACGATCTTTGTAATTGCGATCGCCGCAGCAGAGGCGGCTGTAGGACTAGCGATCGTCTTAGCAATTTATCGCAACCGCGATACTGTGGACATGGAACAATTTAATCTACTCAAATGGTAATTACTGGCACTACCAAAATCCTCGGTGTGATTGGTAGTCCAATTAGCCATTCACTTTCGCCGATTATCCACAACGCGGCGATCGATCATTTAAGTTTAGACTACCGATATCTGGCATTTCCAGTAGCTCCAGATCAGCTCACAACTGCCTTAGCTGGCTTCGCCGCCATTGGTTTAGTTGGGTGTAGCGTCACGATTCCTCACAAGCAGGCAATTATGCCGCTATTGGCGGAGATTACGCCACTCGCTCAAGCCGTAGGTGCGGTAAATACCGTCTGGAATACCCCGACAGGCTGGCACGGCACTAATACTGACGTTGCCGGATTTGTCAGCCCTCTAGCGGCAATTGAGCGGGATTGGAGCGATACAACTGTCGTAATTTTGGGTAATGGTGGTGCAGCACGGGCGGTAGTAGCAGGATGCCATCAGTTAGGCTGCGGTGAGATTCATGTATTTGGTAGAGATGCGGCAAAGTTAGCGCAGTTTCAGTCTAGTTGGGAAAAAATTCAGCTTCCTGTAAATGGTAGTGATGCACCGAAACAAGTCACGATCGAAACTCACTTGTGGGCAGATTTATCCGCATTGATTAATCAAGCTAACTTATTGCTGGTCAATAGTACGCCAATTGGGATGTATCCACAGGTTGATAGTAGCCCAATTAATCCAGTAATGATCCAAGAAATTGGAGCTAACTCCCTAGCTTATGACCTAATTTACACACCCCGACCAACTAAGTTTTTACAGTTAGCAAAAGATGCGGGGATGATGACGATCGATGGTACCGAAATGCTCGTCCAGCAAGGTGCTGCTGCCTTTGAATTGTGGCTGAAACAACCAGCTCCGATTCAGATTATGCGTCAGGCGTTAATCCAAAGTTTAAATGCTAACTGATAATTCAAGATCGATGAAAAAAGAAAAGTAGAGGCAGTTCATGAATTGCCCCTACTTTTTAGCATGTAAATGCTAGAGTTACTTCATCTGGGCTAACTTCCGCAACACAGACTCGTAACCAGCCAGATTATTTTGAGATTGGAATAACTTTGCAGCCATCTTCAAATCTTGAGTTGCGGCTGAATTAGCTTGCTGTTGAGCATATAGTAATCCACGATTACTATATGCAAGGGCGTGATTCGGTTTCAAGCTAATCGTTTTATTGTAATCAGCCATCGCCAGTGGATAATTTTGGAGTTGGATTTGAGCCAATCCTCGATTGAAGTATAGTTCGGCATTCCCTGGATCGACTGCAATGGCTCGATCGTAGTCTAGTATTGCCTTATCGTATTCACGAGTTGAGTAGAATATAATTCCCCGATTGAGATAAGCAACTGTGTAATTAGGGTTCAAGCGAATTGCACTAGTATAGTCAGCAATTGCGGCTTGACGATTGCCTGCCATAAAGTTGACGACACCGCGATTATTGTAAGCTTCCACTAACTGAGGATTAAGTCCGATCGCGATCGTATAATCAGAGATGGCATTAGTTCTATCTCCAGTTTCTGCAAAGATAACTGCTCGATTGAAATAAGCAATTGATTCTTTAGAATTGAGGCTGATAATTTTGTTGTAGTCCTTAATTGCACCAGTTTGATCGCCGACTTCTTTTTTAGCAATCGCTCGATTAAAGTAAGCATTATATAAATTCGGCTTGAGAGCAATCGCTCGATCGTAATCAGCAATTGCGGCTTGATAATTACCTGCTGCTGCTTTGGCTCTACCTCTGCCATAGTAAGCATTGGCGTAAGTTGGTTGGATCTTGATTACCGTATTGTAGTCAGCGATTGCTCCCGCTCGATCTCCAAGATCGAGTTTAGCCAAACCCCGATTGTAATAAGCGTCTAAATTTTTTGGCTGAAGTTTAATTGCCTTATTGTAACTAGCAATTGCTGCTTGCTTGTCTCCAGTTTGCGCCAGAATCATCCCCTTGCCGATCGACAATTGTGGATCGTTGGGCTGCAAATTGCCTGCGGCTTGCATGTCCGCCATTGCCCCCAGGCGATCTCCTGTATCAAGCCGCGCAAACCCCCGATTGGCATAGGCTGGGAAAAATTTGGGATTGATCGTGATGGCACGAGTATAGTCAGCAATTGCGCCCAACTTGTCACCCATTACACCTTTGACGATCCCACGGTTGTTGTATGCGTCGAAAAAATCGGGTTTTAACTGAATTGCTCGATCAAAATAAGCAATGGCACCGATCCGATCCTGATTCCGATAGCGACGCATCGCTTCCCTAAAATAATCCTGAGCTGATTGCGGTGTTTTAACAATGCCTTTCGCCAACAGGATGGGGCGGGGAGTGTTAGGGATCTGTCGATCTGGAATCAGATCAGATTGGAGATCGATCGCCAATGCTCCCTCTGTGTGCAGCGTTGAGATTACTGACAACAAAAAGGTGAAAATCAGAATCGGAATTTCATACATCCACGATCTGTAAGTAAGTTTTTTCTGATTGGAAATTTTCATTGTTAAAATTGCAGCAACTAAGTAAATCAGGGTAGAAGCAGATTTGTAAAGGTAGATTAATACTAATTAAACTTCCTTATGGAAAGACTGTAGCACATCGAGAGATTTTGATCGCTTGGCTCGATCGAGTAATCATAGATCTTGCGGAAGTAATCAGAACTATCAGCGAGGAGAAGACCAACTATCAAGACATTTTGCGGATCATTACAAAATTAAGCAGATATTTTCAGCTAGTGCAGAAGTGAGATCTTAAATATTCAGTCAGACTTGGTAAGAAACTTATCACAAATCGAGCGCGTCAACTAACTTAACATTCGACTACGCCAGATTGAGTTAGCTCAAGTTTTCGCCCTCCCTGTCGATCGGGATTACCAAATCCAGATAAAATCTAATACATGCAACGCTTAACTCACACATCTCATCGCTCCTGTCATTGGGGATGGCTACTGATCTGGTCGTCGATCGTTTTTGGTAGCATTGCGCCCATTCAGTTAGTGCCAGCCATAGCCCAGCAGCCAGGCTCTCAGGGATTATCAATTCAAGCAGATACTCAAGAAGCAAATTCTAAAACCGAGGTAGTCACCGCCAGGGGCAATGTCAAAATTAACTATCCTAGTCGTAAGGTACAAGCTCAAGCTAACCTTGCTCAATATTATATCAAGCAAAAACGAATCCTGCTGACGGGAAATGTATTGATCACCCAGAACGGCAACACTCTCGAAGGAGAAAGCATAATCTATTTGATCGAAGAAGGTAAATTTATCGCCAATCCCAAAGTCAAAAAACAAGTTCGCAGCACTTATCTAGTCCCCGGACAGGGTGGCAAAGGCTTAACGATTCTTGCAAATACTCAGGAAGCTAACACCAAAACAGAAGTAATCACTGCACGGGGAAGTGTCAGGCTTAGTTACCCAGATCGAAAGCTCCAAGCACGGGCAAATACTGCCGAATATAATGTCAAAGCCAAGCAAGTTGTCCTGTCGGGAAATGTCCTTGTCGTCAGCAATGGTAGTAGTCTTCAAGGAGATACAATTACTTATCTGATCGAAGAAGGTCGCTTCATCGCCAGACAAAAACCAGGCATACCAGTTCAATCAATCTATATCATTCCCGACCAAGGAAAAACTACTAACTAACCCCAGTCCCCACCCTCACTCCGTGACGTGCCGTGAAAATTGTCCTCGAAAATATCCACAAATCTTACGGCAAGCGCAATATTGTTAATAGCGTCAGTCTCTCAGTATCCCAGGGTGAAATTGTGGGGTTGCTCGGCCCAAATGGTGCAGGCAAGACTACCACATTTTATATCGCTACTGGACTAGAGAAGCCCAACCAGGGCAAAGTTTGGCTAAATGATGAAGATATTACGAGTTTGTCGATTCACCAACGGGCGCGGCGGGGAATTGGTTATTTGGCCCAGGAACCGAGTATCTTTCGGGGTCTGACAGTCCTCGACAATCTACTGCTGGTGATGGAGCAAACTCATGTACCGCGTAAATTGTGGAATCAAAAGTTGACTGAATTGATTACTGAATTTAGTCTCGAAAAAGTCGTAAATACCTTGGGTAATCAGGTATCGGGCGGGGAAAGACGACGGACAGAGATTGCTCGATCCCTAGCAGCGGGAATTGATGGCCCAAAATTTTTATTCTTGGATGAGCCGTTTGCGGGTGTAGATCCGATTGCCGTAGCGGAGATTCAAAAGATTATTGCCAAATTACGCGATCAAAATATGGGGATCCTGATTACCGATCACAATGTCCGAGAAACTCTGGCTGTTACCGATCGAGCATACATTATGCGGGAGGGTCAGGTATTAGCTTCTGGCAGTACAGAAGAGATGTATAGTAATCCCTTGGTGCGGCAATATTATTTAGGTAGTAATTTTCAGTTTTAGTGAATGGTGAATCAAAAAAGTTTAACGCGAAAGTTTCTACCTGGAATTTCGGTAATGGATCGGTATATCTTCCTCCAATTACTGATGCCATTTCTATTTGGAGTTGGAGCATTTTCATCGATCGTTCTGGCAATTGGGAGTTTATTCGATCTCGTGCGTCAGGTGGCTGAAGCCGGATTGCCGATTACCGTCGCCCTAGAAGTAATGGCTCTCAAAATGCCGCTGTATATCGGTTACTCCTTTCCGATGTCGATTCTATTGGCAGGGATGATGACCTATGGTCAATTTTCCGCGTCTAGTGAGATTATCGCTTTTCGGAGTTGTGGGATTAGTATTTATCGATTGATGGTACCTGCATTAGTCTTAAGTATCATCGTGACCGGAGTTACCTTCTTCTTTAATGAGCTACTTGTTCCTGTTGCAAATCAACGGGCAACGGAGACCATGACATCAGCATTGAAGCAGGACAAGCCCATGTTCAAGAAAGATAATATTACTTATTTTGAGTATAAAGAAGTCGAAAAAGATGGCAAGAAAGAACAAGTTCTAGTCCGATTATTTTATGCTGAGAAATTTGATGGTAAAACTATGACTGGGCTAACTATCTTAGATCGATCTCAACAAGATAAAAGCTTGAGTCAAATTTTAAATGCCCAGTCTGCTGTCTGGAATAGCAATAATAATACTTGGGATTTTTCTAATGGGACTATTTACCTGATTGCTCCCGATGCGTCCTATCGCAACATCGTCACCTTCCAACATCAACAATTACAACTGCCCAAATCACCCTTTGATTTAGCCGCACCAGATAAGAATCCTGACGATATGAGCATCGCTGAATTAATGGATTATGCAGACGCAATTAGACTCGGTGGCGATCCAAAGAAAATTCTAGCTATCTCTATCAAAATCCAAAGTAAATTATCATTCCCCTTCGTTTGTATCGTCTTTGGTCTAATTGGTTCGGCAATGGGAATTCGCCCCCAACGTAGTGGCAAAGCGACCAACTTTGGCGTAAGTGTATTGATGATTTTTGGTTACTATTTTTTGATGTTTGTCTGCCAAGCATTGGGACAAGCGGAGATTGTGTCTCCATTTTTAGCCGGATGGCTCCCTACTTATATCGGTTTAGCAACTGGCGGCTGGCTAGTCTTGCAAGCAGCTAAATAACTCTTCCCCTAAATAATCCCCCTAAACGGTTAAACTGTTAATTGAAATAACTGCAATACGCCGATCATGCCCATACCTGCAATTCAATGGTACCCTGGCCACATTGCCAAAGCCGAACGTCAACTGCAAGAACAAATCAAGAAAGTTGATGTTGTACTCGAAGTGCGGGATGCGCGGATTCCGTTTGCGACGTATCACCCACTACTAAAAACCTGGATTGGCAATAAATATAAATTACTAGTCTTAAATCGGGTCGACATGATTCCGCCGACAGTCAAAGACATGTGGACAGACTGGTTCTTGTCCCAGGGCGAGCAGCCATTTTTTGCTAATGCTCAACAGGGCACTGGAGTTGTCGCGATCTCCAAAGCGGCTCAGTCCGTCGGAGTTGCCATCAACGAAAAGCGGAAAGAACGTGGGATGTTGCCGCGTCCAGTCCGTGCCGTCGTGATTGGCTTCCCCAATGTTGGCAAATCAGCTCTGATCAATCGACTCGTCAATAAACGGGTGGTTGAAAGTGCCAGACGCGCTGGTGTGACTAGATCATTGCGCTGGGTCAGAATTTCCGATCAACTAGAATTATTAGACGCACCAGGAATTATTCCAGGACGATTGAGTGACCAATCAGCAGCGATCAAACTAGCAATTTGTGACGACATTGGTGAGGCGGCATATGACAGACAGGGTATGGCAGCAGCATTTATCGAACTCTGTCAGGAAATGGGCTATGTAGCCGCCCTAAATGCCCGATATGGTTCAATTCCAACGACATTGAGTGGGGAAGAATACCTGCACCATCTCGCAAATGAGAAATATCGCGGCGATTTAGAGCGAACATCCCATCTGATTCTCAATGATTTTCGGACTGGTGTATTAGGCAATATTCCCCTGGAGCTACCAACTAAAATTCAGTTCTAAGTAAAGTCTTGGTAGTCTTTTCTGATATATTAAGTACTAA
Organism: Synechococcales cyanobacterium PMM_0072; assembly: GCA_949127675.1. Taxonomy (GTDB): domain Bacteria; phylum Cyanobacteriota; class Cyanobacteriia; order Cyanobacteriales; family Chamaesiphonaceae; genus Chamaesiphon. The sequence continues at coordinate 2,412 of CASBPY010000273.1, read as the reverse complement.
TAAATAACTAATTTTTAAGTTCCAAGTTTACTAAGCACAGGTCAATTTAACGAAAGATGCATATTGCGTGGCTGGGAAAGAAAACGCCTTTTTGTGGCAATGTTACCTATGGTCGGGAAATCACAGGTGCATTGACCAATCGTGGCCACAAGGTCAGTTTTATGCACTTTGCTGATACTAAAACTGACGGTGATGATATTTCTTTGCCATTTCTCTACAAAACCCAAGTCTGGACGATCAATTCGATTCGATCTAAGCGAGTCCTCGAACGCTCTTTGCGTCGGCTAAAACCAGATATTGTTCATGCTTCACTCTGTCTTTCTGGACTAGATTTTTTGCTGCCGGAGATTTGCCAAGAGCTAAATTTACCCCTAATTTCGACATTCCATACTCCCTATGATGGCAAGCGGCGGAATGCAGCTTCAACGACGCAATTACTTGCATATCAACTCTATGCACCTTTTTTGGCAAAATATGATCGCACGATTATTTTTTGTAAAGAACAGCAAGATTTACTAGTCAAACTTGGTGTGTCACGCGATCGAATTACAATTATTCCTAATGGTGTAGACGATCTCAAATATACCCCAGGTTCTAGCAATATTAGGGCTGAATTTAACGCCAAGCAAATTTACGTTTATCAGGGTCGAATTTCGACCGAGAAAAATGTCGAATCCTTGCTGAAAGCTTGGAAATATTGCAACATGCGCGACCACGGTTGCAAACTATTGCTAGTCGGCGATGGTCCACTTAAACCAAATCTTGAACAGTCTTATGGGATCGAACATGGCGTAGTTTGGTTGGGTGCGATTCGCGACGATGCTCGTCGGATTGAAATTTTGCGCGGCGCGGACGTATTTATTCTCCCTTCTCTAGTTGAAGGTTTGTCGCTCTCGCTGTTAGAAGCAATGTCTTGTGGTGTCGCTTGTATCGCCACTGACGCAGGGGCAGATGCTTCGGTCATTGCCGATGGTGCTGGGATTGTGATCAATACTCAAGGTGTCTCTGGTCAACTCCGTACGATCCTCCCACTAATTCGCGAACATCAAGCATGGCGAGATGCTCTAGGCAAAGCTGCTCGCAAACGGGTGTTAGATAGTTATACGCTCACAGGTAATATCGATCGAATCGAACACCTGTATGGAGAGATTTTAGCTCCAGCTAGAGCTGTTAGTTAGATTTTAGGCGTTGGACTGTATTGACACTCCTCGACCTGAAGGTACGAGGATTCTTGGCTCAACGAAACCACATCAAGTCCTTACCTGCCATTGAATAGTAGCTAGTCACAGCGCATACTTCTCAAGCTGCGCTTTCGCCTAGAAAGCCGCCCTGAAGTGCGGGGTTTTCACCCGATTTCCCGATAAGTACGTACGCTTTTTACTCGATCTCACGGATCATCATCCCAAAACAAAGCCACCGATATCATTGACTCTCAGCGAGCTGGAAATGATATCGGTGGCTATGGGTCTATCTAGATGACAGATTGATTTTTCTAGGTAGAACTTATCTACCTATTTTTTACTAAGGCTTTTTAGGAGCTTCAACAGGCTTAGTTGTTTCAGTTTTTGTAGTGGTAGTCTTTGTGGTGTCACCTTTAGGAGCATCAGCCGCAGGCTTAGTGCTATCAGCAGGCTTCATGCCATCAGCAGGTTTGGTTTCAGTAGTTTCAGTCTTGGTAGTCTCAGTCTTTGTAGCATCGGGAGCAGCAGCGTCTTCTTTCTTGCTACAAGCAGTTAAGCTAGTAGTTAGAGTTAGACCAGCGATTACCAATAATAGTTTCCAGTTCATCGAAAATTTCCTCACACTTATTTTTTTGGAACCGACTTGCGTTTCCGTATATCATCTTAGCACCGACAATGAAAAAAAACTCAGGTAAGCTAAAGGTCGGAAACCGTATACTTTTAGTAGCGAAAGATAGTGGAAACCGAACAATCTCTCAAAATGACCACCAACTTTTACCTCCCAACTTACCCGTGAATTCACCACTTTCCCATCTTACCCTAGCTGAAATACTCGATCGAACGATCGAATTGAGTCAGTCAGCCGCTGTGATCTTGAAGTCTTACTATCGAGGTAGTAATGAAGATCTGGAGGTACTAGACAAGTCCGAAGGCCCAGTAACAGCGGCAGACAGGGCTGTGGATAAACACATTCTTGATGGGATTCGAGCTTTATGTGGTGAGAGTTGTGGCTATCTAACAGAGGAGACTTATCAACCTGGAGATCTAGAACTCCCCCAAGATTGGGTGTGGATTATCGATCCCTTGGATGGAACGCGGGATTTTATCGACAAGACGGGTGAGTATGCGATTCATATTGCCCTCACACACAAGCACCGTCCAGTTCTCGCAGTTGTGACGATTCCTGAATCGGATCGATTATATGCGGCGATTGAGGATGGTGGCACTTGGC